>CAYNKL010000005.1:0-61493 GCA_964397775.1 uncultured Rhodobacterales bacterium
CCGACATAATGGGCTACCTGACCCTCTGCGGCCTCCCCGTGCCGCCCCACGTCGCTACCGCGGCCAAGGCAGCCCGCTACAACGCCCGCGTCTTCCTTACCCCCTACTGGGATGAGATCTTCACACAGGACACCGAACGCAAGCAGACCCGCGCCGAGGCCGAAGCGACAGGCGCCGTCATGCGCGAGACTTACACCGCGCTCGGTTACGAGATCACGGAGCTGCCGCGCACCGACATCGCATCACGCGCCGACTTTGTCTGTGCGCAATTAGCGATCTGACCGTCCAGATGGAGGGAGAGCCTGCTGAACCGGAGAAACCGCGCGGCTGCCTTCCGCCTCCTACCACCTGAAGCTTCGGGTTCACCTGTCGCGATTTACGTTGTCTTTCTTTGTGCGGTCAGGGTTGTCTCTCGCATACTCACGACCTTTGATCTTGACGACGTGAGCATCTGGATGCTCACCCCTTTTTATCTCAGCCACGATGTTGCGACGGGGGACGTCTTTCCGGTTGCCAACATCGTAATGCTCATTCCGGCCTCCAGGGCCGTCACCTTTACCTTTGATCCTAGTCATAGTGATGTCCTTAGTTACGCCGAGTGGATCCATGAACCACGGCAGGCCGACCGTCGCGAAATGCCACGTCAAGCACCCAGAGCCACTGATTCCACGAGAATTATACCACAAGTTGCGCCAAGATTCATGCGGCGCATATATATAGTAGTGTCGAGGCTTAAAGTGATCTTAGCGTTACCGGCCCAACGCTGTCATGACCGAGCTAGTTCAGCGCTGCAGTGCAGCTTCCTATTAGGTCCCTCGGACCGCAGCCATCACGATCTCATCCTTAGCCATCCACCCTTCGGAGACCAGGAACCTCTGGATACTGTCGGGGGCCTCAGAATAGAGTACAAGCGCGAGGCTCTCTTCGGCCCGTGTGCAGGTGACATACAGCAAGCGACGGGTGCGCTCGATCGTGGTTTCCTCACCTTCGTCGGCCTTTTTCTGGGCACCGGGGCTCAGCTGCTTTACGCCAAAGAGGGTTTCATACGAGGCAAGGCCTTTGAAGCGTGTATGAACGTCGTCAGCGATCACCATGACCCGGGGAAACTCAAGTCCTTTTACCCCTTGGTGAGTACCAAATGGGCTGCGGCCTTCGACATAGTCGCGATAGCGCGCAACCTGAGAAAACGGCGCCTCAAGTGCCTGCGTCCAAGCTTCGGTGATGGCGTTTTCGGCGGGTTCCTCAGCCTTGGGAACGGTTGGCGCTTCATTTGCAGGGGATTGAATAAGATCAACGCCGATATCAGTGTCTTCCTGAGTAGGGGTGACATCGTCAGGCAGACAGAGCTGCAGCTGGTCGGGAACTGGGAACAAACCGTGCTTCGCAACCACCGCCAATACTTCGGCACATCTCGGATCTTGGCCGTCCTCAAATAGGGTCATCAGCGCTACGACGCCCGCCCGGGCAGCGTCGAGGCCGGTGGTTCGGCCCCTGCCTACTGCTCGGATACCTCTCTTCTCGACTAGCGGCGATCCGTCGCGCAGCACTGCCATCGCAGCATAGGCATCCCCATTCCTTTGTGCCGTCACCAAAGGCAAGACACGGTGGGTGAAAAGCCGCATCGCGGGCAAGGTGCCATCGCGAAACCCGTCCTTGAGCTTGTCAGGTTTGCTGAGAGGCTCAAACAATTCACTAAAGCCAAGGCGCGCAGCGGCCATGTGACGCTCGATCGTGAGGGCCTTGATCGACTCCGGGCTCTGCCACGCAGGGTCGCCGGTGATGCGGGCCATCTCGGCCCGTGCCCAAGTTTCAAATGCCGCGCGATCCGTGCCCTCGCTTGGCGCAAGAAAGACCCGCACGGTGCCACCCGGTTTGTCTTCGCGCGCACGCTGCTGGCGGCCATCATCGTCGTGACGGATTGCATTCGCCAGGTCCACGATCCGCCCGCGGCTACGGTGGTTCATCTGTTTGGCAGGTTGCGCAAAATCCGCCACCCGTTGGTCGAGATCGCGCAATCCATCGGAGTAGATGCGCTGCATCGTGTCCCCAAGCAGCCCGAGAGCGATGCGACCCCGATGGCGCGCCTCGAAGATCAAGAGCGCCTCCATCAACGGTTTCATGGTGTCTTGGCTCTCGTCGATCAGGATGAACGGGTAGCGCGCCAGAACGATGTTCTGAAACGTCTCGCTTTCAGTCAGGAAATGCGCGGCGAGCGCAATAACCTCGGTATGTTGCAGCGCATCGCGGCCGAAATTGTCCCCCTCGGGTGCGTAAGTGAAGGCGCGGATCTCAGCTAGACGCTCCATCCGCTTTGTTTTAGATGCCATTTTCTTGATGCGTTCGTCATGGGCTTTGCCCGCCCGGCCCTTTGCATGGGCAGCTTGAATATCAGCAATTTCACTCTGTAAATTGCTCTCCAGCCAGCCCCTAATATCTGCCGTACGCCCCTCGATGAGCGACCAGGCGAAGCTGTGTATGGTCTGCACCTGAAATACCGGATCGGCTTTGACGCGGCGCTTGATCTCATCAGCGGCAGCATTGGTATAGGTGATCACTGCGATCTTGCGGCTATGTTTTCGCAAGGTCGTCAGTGTCGCTGTGTCCAAACCCTCCAGTGCCTCCTTGAGTGAGCGCGTCTTGCCTGATCCCGCCCCGGCAAAAAGAAAGAAGCTGCACGGCTGATCGAGGGACAGGCATTGGCGGATCGTGGCGTCAGCGCCAGCGTCGCGGGTAGCGTCGGTTACATCCGTCATGGCGATCTCAATCCGCCCTTCAGTTGGCCCGCGAGCCAAGTAAGGCCTTTGTCGATATATGGCGGCGCCTGAAGCACTTTGATGTCTTCGATATATAGGAGGTCCAGTGCGAAGGCGGCCTTATCCGTATTTTTTGCCAACCGATTATAGAGCTCCTCTGCGAGGTCCTCAGGTGTTGCCGCGGCAGCGATGTATTTGCCAAAATCACGCGTCATGCCGCAGGCCAGAGCCGCTTTCGCGGCGTCCTCCACTGCTTTCGGGTTGGTCAGCGCAAGAGCATCCTCGAACGTGCTAGGCGTGATGGCTTGGGTCTGCGTGCCCTGTGTCACCTCTTGGGGGATCTGATAGGAGACTGCGATGGTCTGGGAGGTATCGGTGTGGCAGAGTTTGTTTGCCGGCGCAGCCATCAGCTTGTCCACCTCTGTCATCTCGGGGAGCCAAGATTTCAGAGCGTGGTTCGTGGTTTCCTGAGCGGCCCCCGAGCGCGGCCGGGCCGATTTCCATGCATTCCTTTCGCCTTTACTTTTGCCTTTCTTGACCTCGATTTTTACCTTCGTCGCGGCATCGAGATCGGTGATGATCAGCGTCGGCACCTCCAGCGCCTCGATCAAGGGCCGCATGCGGTGTGCGTGGCTGCCCCCCAGCTGTAGGAAGGAAAGATAAGCCACTGCAAGGTCAGGGTAATGATGCTGGATCAGATGTGGCAGCAGGATCCGCTCTGCGGCGCCCTCGATCACGACGATGGCATCGGCGAAGAATAGATCAAAATGTGTGCTCAGCAGATACCGCGTCACGAAGCGTTGGGTTTCCGTATCCTCGCCAAAAAGCCCAGTCATATTCGCCACGGTGGCAGTGGGCACAACTCCGTGATCAGGCAGTTCGCGTTTGAAATAGCGCAGCTCCTCAAACGCCGCGGCGTGCGCGATATGGCCTGAATGGGTGCTCACGACCAACTGGGTGGTAAATGCCGATCCCTTGTCCCTAAGATCATCATGGTTGCGCAGCACCTTGTGGGCCCTGGCCATGAAGACCTGCTGCACCTGAACATGCAAATGTGCCTCGGGCTCCTCGATCAGTACCAGTTGCAGGGGTTCGATACCCCTGTCGTCCGGGTCCACCACCTGTGATTTGAACTTGCCGACCTGCATCCAGTCATCGCGGAAACGCATGAGCTGAAACACCATGGAGATAAGGTTCTGGAAGCCAAGACCGTTGTAGCCCTCAGGCAGCTTTACCCCGGATGTGTCACCCGAGATATCGTATTGCACGGCTGCCGGGTGATCGAGCCCGTCAACGGGTTTGATCTGTGTCGCAATGAAAAGTTTGGGGTTTTTGAGACCACCCGGGTAGCCGAGATTTTCCAGTTCCTTGATAGCATCGGCGAATCCATCTTTGAGACGGGCATTAAAGCTGGTTTCGGCATCATGGATTGCCTGGAGTGCCTTCACGTCGCTTGGCGTGGGATCCTTTTCTGGGTCGATATGCTTGCGGAAATATGGCTGAATTTGGCTGGCGATCTTGCGGCTGACAGCGTTCGTCGCCTCGTCATCATCGCCCTTGCTGTCCCCCGCATCTGCGAAACCACGTTGCGCGTTGATTTCGCGAATGTGGATGAGTCCGGCAAAGGGGTTCGCACCGATCCCCTCTGACAAGGGCGGCAGAGGAAGCGGTTCGACCGTGTCTGTCGTTGCGAAGCTCACGGGATCCAAAAGATAGGCGTTGAGCTCGAACAGGTCGCTTAGGCGCTTATCCAGAAATTCTCGAAAGTCGCGTGGCCAAAGGGCGAATCCGTTGGCTGTTTCGCCACCGGGTTGCAGCGTCTGAGCGGCTTCTCGCGCCGTCAGGTACTGAGCCTTAATGTCAGCTGCCTTCTTCGGCTCCAAGCGTATCCGCACGCCCAGCGGGCCGCTAGTCCAGGCGAGCGTTGGGATTAGATGCGCGACATGGTGCAACTCGGACGTGTCCGCATGGAGCCAGACGTCTAGAAACGGAAGTTGCGCCAGAAGCGGACTGAGATCCGCCTCAGCCTCCTGTAACCAGGAGCCCGCAATCTTTTCGATCACGGGCCAGTTCGAGGCAGTCACATCACGCGTGTCGATACCTCCACGATCCTTCAGGAATTTGCGCAGCGCCTTCATGGCCGATGTCTTGCCGCTGTTGTTGGCTCCGACGAGCAGAGTCTGCTTATCCGACATGTCCAGACGGGCGCGCCGCAATTTGCGAAAATTAAAAATCTCAATGCGTGCAAGTTTCATAAGATATGCGTCCCCCTCGCAGGAATTGCTGCGCAAATGCCTGTATATACACTTATTCTGTGAAATTATAGACCTGCCAAGCCGCCATTGGCCCTGCAAAATCTTAGATGGCTAGCTGTTCGCTTCCCGCCCTCTGTGTGGAGCATATCCGTGTCCGGCGGAGTGTCGGATTCCGTGGTGGATCTCAGGCAAGTTCGTGCTTGCGGCGAACTTCCCCTTTCCGCCCATTCGAGCCTGGGCAGATCATCATGCAGCGCCGCACGTGAGCAATGACTATGGCCCCTTGAAGCAAACCATTCGCTCCCAAGAGCGATGACGCTTCGTGTATTCGTATCTGGTATTAAGCCCAGTACCGCAGGAAGCCCTCGGAAGGCGTCACTCAGGTCTGATCTCGCGCTGATGGCGCGCAAGAAGCGTGACCAGTCTTCGGCCGGAAATTGCCTTCTGGCGCTTGAGGTGTATGAGGCCCCGTTAGACCGGGTCGAGGTCAAAGTCGTCTCCACAGACGCGAGCAATGTTGTTGGCGTAGACATCGGCTCCGGTGACGGGCACCTGACATTTTCTCCGACGCTGATATCGGCTCAGGATCGTAGCGACAGCTTGCGTCGACTCCATGGTCTTCATCGGGTTCCCACCGCTTCCACGCGACCGCGTGTCCAGGGTCTCACCATCGCAAGCAAGCTCCACTGCGCCATCCTCAAGCTCATACAGGGAGGGCACAACGGCCCTCCGCCGGATCCGCGGCTTCATGTCACGAACCGCACATCCCCTCCATACGCAAAAGGCGCCGGAGCATTCGCCCGGCGCCTCTATCACCGACTTTCAGTGAGCAGTCGAGGGGCACCAGGCGATACGTTTCGCCCTTGACACCCCTTTCGCAGACTTATGCTTCCGTTCGCGCATTCATCTGCTTTCTCTGACTTATTGTAGGACCCACCAAAAAAACGCCATTGAGGTCACCCGAACGAAATGTAAGTCATTGAAATAACTATATTCTGAGAAACGCCTTCGCACCGGCGGCGGCCAGTTTGTCCTTTTGGCACAGGATTAATGTCCATCGATTTTCCAAGAAAAATGCCGCCTTTCGGCGGCATCCAATTCAAAGTCGTCGGCGTCCGGATCAAACCTTGGGCAGGTCTGCCTTCTCATAGATGGCAGCACCGAACTCCCTTGGGTTCCAGATCGGCTTGACCCCACGTTCCCGAAGTAACTTCTCAATGGCGAGCGGTCTCGCATCCATGACCAGAGGCAGCCTCTTCTTGGTCACGTATTTCTGCCGGAAGTTCTCGAGCGCCGCGGGCGAAACCCAGACGTCCTCGCCGTAAGGCTCGGATGCGATCAGCGGTGCCGCTTCGGGATGGCAGAACACGCGACGGCCTCGGGAAGGATCGAACCCGAGAATGATGAGCGCCAACTCCCCGCTCATCCCGGGACGGGGAAGCGCAAGCTTCGACTTGATCTCCTGAGGATCCACGAGAACGGCCGCCAGGCCAGCGGCACCGGCCAAACGGCATGCACGCAGCAAGCGCCCCTGCAGCAACATCGATAGAATGACAGACATCTTCACCCTCCCCTTCTCTGCAGCCTTGGCGAGCGTCACCATGGTCGTCGGCTTCTCCGCGACTTCGGGAAGGCGCACCTGCATCCGCTCCAGGAAAGCCGCCATTTCCAGCCCATCGACTGCCTTGCTCATTTTGCTGGAAGCCGCCTCGACCCCCGTAAGCCGCGTGAGCGCACCGATTTCAAGAAGGGCTGCCACCATGGGGCGGGACGCCCCCAGCAACTCCGGCAGGCGACTGACCGGCACAGCATGCTTCAGCATCCGAATGGACGCGCGCGCTTCGTCGTAGCGCAGAAAGATATGACCGCACGGGGCCTCCCGGTCAGAGGCGGAAATGGCCCCTTGGTCGGCGAGCAGGTTCCGGAGCGTCATCGGATGTACGAGATCTCCGGCCGCGATCTTGGCCACACTGCTGACACGGGGGGCCTCAACAGGGCTGCCCAAGAGGATCTGCCCTTTCGTCAGGGGCACCGTGTCGAGGATGTGCTCCCGCAGAAGAGGGCGGATGGCCCCGGGATCCTTGGTCAGCCGCGATGCGGACATCCAAGCATAGAGCATGCCATAAGCAGTCTTGGGATGCATGGAGCCGGGATTGGTCTCGGAACGCTTCAACAGATCCATAAAGGTTGTACGGATCGCCGCCTCCCCCTCGCTCATCACCGGCCACCCCGCGCGGCCGGCTTCATCCCACATGCTCTCGGTCATGTTGGAGGCCTTCTGCCCAGCTCCGAACGCGATGACCGCACCCAGCATTTCGGTGGCACGGACGCCCTGCTCGATCCCCTGGTCATCAAGCCATGCGGGGCCGGAAGCGCCCGCCAGCCTCGCGACGACATAGTCCTGCAGCGGCGAAGGCCGCAGCGAGGCGTTAGGTCCGACCGCCAGCGCATCTTTCTCCCAAGGCAACGCCTGAAGTTCATGCGCACCGTCGTCCCATTTCCCGCCGCGGTGGCTGAGCAACGGGATCTGATGCACGGGACACACCCTGACCACGGACAGTGACCAGATCAAACGGTGCCGCCACTTGGTGGCGGGACGCGCAGCACCCGCGGCATCCTCGGCCAGGCAGGAGGGGCAGAAGCGGGTGACGGGCCCAGTCAGGAACTCCGCAGCGAAGCGCTCACCGCGGAGGGCATATTGCCGATCACCGAGCGCTGTCACAGTGTTATGCGCGACTGGTGCGCGCTCCTGCCCGGAGATCGAACACAGCCGCGCAAGCGCACACTCTTCGCCACGCTTCAAGGACCAGAGGTCGATGCCAAGGTCGTTCAAAAACGGCACAAGGCGCCCACCCGTGTGAAAGGCCGCGCTACGCGCGGCCCAGGAGAGCGGAGTTTCATCCGGATGAAACGGCAAGCGGGGGAAAAGCATCGCCATGACTCATCCCCTCCGCCGCGTCGAGACACGCGGTGCCACCTCGGAGGCCTGATCGAGGTGCAGAAGCCGATACTGCTCGGCATAGAACACGTTCTGGTCGGCAGGACACCCTTCATGCATGGCCCAGGCACGGGCGAAGTGATCGATCGTCAGATCGCTGGCCTCCGCGTAGAGGGCCACCTCGATCGCGCGCACGATCAGTTCGATCGCCCTGCCGAACCGGTAGCGCGCCCCATGGAAGACCCGCCCGACAAGGTCGGCCTCGACCGGCGCACCGAGGCCTGCTCGTTGGCAGTAGTCGCCCACGATCTGCTGGAACAGGTCACCGTGCAATTCGGGAACCAACGCCGCAAAAGCGACCGTCGAGAAGCGCCGCTGAACCTGGGGGTCCGTCCGGATAACCTGCGCAAGCTCCTCGGTGCCGGAGAGGACAACGATCACGGCATCCTCCCCCTGCATCAGAGCCTTCAACGCGCGCAGAATGAGGTTTCTGTCCGCGCAAGACAGGTCGTGGGCCTCGTCGATCCACAGGACAACAGTACCCGTTACGCGCATGCGCTCGCGAAGGATCTGGACAAGCGACCAGACCTGCCGGGTCGGCGACACAGTTCCGTAGCCACTCTTCTCGAGCATCTCCAGCACCATGCTCTTGAGGGTTGCCGGGCTCGGTACGGAGCATTCCAGGAACCTCGGGCGGCCGTACTCCCCCTCTGCCAGGACAGGAAACTTCATCAGGGCGCGATGAACGAGGTGGGACTTGCCGCTGCCGGCGCCGCCCACGACCATGATACCGCGCGTTTCATTGGTCCGGGTAAAGCGGATCGGCTCGGGGGAGAGTTCCCCCTCGTCGTCCCGTTTCAGGAGGCGCGCGAGTTGGCCCGTCAGCTCGGTATCCATATCGGAGCCAACGTGGAGGCTCCGAAGATGTTCGAGCGCACGTGCGGTTTGAGCGTGATGCGACATGATCAGTCCTCTTCGATGTTCAGGGTCGTCTGGGTCTTGGGCGCGCTGCCGGCACGTTTTTCCGCGGTGCGCTGCGCCGGAGGCGTGGCATCGGAGGGCTCGACGTGATCGCGAATGGCACGGCCCAGCTCGCTGTCATTCTGCGGGCTGGAGGCGCGCTCATGGAATTCCACGCCAGCAAGTACGTTCTTCTCCGCACGATCGAAGGCTTCAGCAGACCAGTCCTCCAGGTTCAGGCTCGCCTCAGCCATGGCGGCTTCGTTGCGCTCTTCGATCGCCTTGATGGCCTGACGGACAGCCGGCAGATCCAACCGGTTCGACTTCGGGTTACCGGCACGAACCGCGCGGGTTGCCGTCAGCCAGGTTTGCGCGGAAACTCCTTCGAGGCTGGCGTCAACAGACGGCACCTCATGCCACCGATCTCCCAGCTGAACCGAAACGGCTCCGATATCCTTGGGGTGCCAGCGCACATTGACGGTGCAGCTGTCCTCACGACGGAGCCACGCCGCCAGTTTCTCGGAGTGATAGCGGACCTTGAGGATGGTGATCCCGGTCTTGTCCAGCGTAGCGGTCTTGTGCTGACCGAATACGGTGCGCGCGGTGTGCATGTCCGGCGGAGGCATCACGCCCCATTGCGTGCTCAGACGACGCCAGCAGGCGATGGGCGTCTCTCCGTCCAGCCCGCGGTGAGGCGTATTGTGGTAGATGTCGACGACCCAGCGAACCAGCGCAAAGGTCAGATCATCTACGGTCAGCGCCGCACGTTTGGTGGGGTCAGAGTCGCCTTTCTCCAGAATGTTGGAGAAGGTACGGCCAGACAGGCGCGGCATCAGATCCAGGACGAAGGTCTTGAACACACGTTCGATGGTCCCGCGAACTTCCGGAACGCCGTTGATGGCGATTTCCGTGGCGATCGCCAGATCGGCGCATGCGAACCGAAAGCGTTCGGACCTGAACGCGAGACCACCGTCGGTGACGATCAATTCGGGCCGACCATGCATGTCCCAGGCGGTGAGCGCGCCGACGGCGTCTGCCCACTTGCCCTTGTTCGTCATGATCATCTGCACCGCCTGGGTAGCGGCCTCCCCCCCGGGTTCCCGGCTCAGGACCATGGAGAGGATGCAGCGCGTGGTGCAGCAGATCGCTGCGGTGATCCACCAGCGCGCCTTCTTTTTGTCGAGCCCCATGGCAGTCCTCTCCTCGTCCGTCAGGAGGTCGAACATGCCGGAGTCCTTCATGAGGGTGATCAGGTCGACTTGCCATTCGTCGATTTCCACCCGCTGAAGCGGCCGGGTGAGATCCAGGCCGTTGAGCACCGGGCGGTACTTCTTCCGCGCCGCGGCCTCGCCCTCCCGGGCCAAGGTCACTTGGAAGGGATCGAGTTCGCGCACAGCGCGGCGGACCGTCTCACGGCTTGGCGTGGACAATACACCCTGCCCAACTTTCACTCGTTCGGCATTACGCTTGGCAAATGCAATTTGGACGCCTTCATGGATCATCTTGATCGTCGGCTTCTCGGGCGAAAGATACTTCCGCACCTCGGTCATGAGCAGGCCGATTTCTTCAGGGCCCATCACCCGGGTACGATTGCCGCGACGATGCATGACATCGGCCAGCCCGATCAGCCCAAGCTCTTCCTTCGCGACCAGCCAACGGCGCAACGTACGGGGAGAAGGCGCTTCGCCGAAGTTCCGCGAGATGTCGAGCCTGTGGTCGCCAGCGCGGGTATCCTTCCCCGCATACTCCAAGGCCTTGCCCTTGATCAGCACCATGTTGGCGCCAAGGCTTTCATCCGTCATCTTGATCAGGCCATCGCGGCGCAGTTCCAGCAGTGCCTCGCAATAGGCGTCCTTCTTCGAAAGGCGCGCATGGCTCTTGAACGGCAGATCGTTCACGAAACCCGCGGACTGAACCAAGCGCTTGCGAGCTGAGGCGACATCGTAATAGCCCATCTCGACCCGGATACGACCCTGCGCGCCCAAGCGGCTCAGCTGTCCATGCGTATACCCTTGGGCGAGACCGACACTGTCATCGGCACCGAAGACATACCCGTCTTCGGATTGGTGAATGACCTTGCAGGCCATCCCGTTGATATGCACCCGGTCAAACTTTCCGAAGGCGTAGCGAGCGTTGTCGATATCGAAGTTGAGTTCCATTTTCTTTCCTCTGGAAGTGTCCGGTAGTTCCGGAATTTGAGCGCGCGGAGAGAACCCACTGCCGATGTGCAGTCGGGCCGCCGCAGCGGTTGATGGGGGATGATTGGTAGAGGGACTGAGACAGAGCTGCGGTTAGTGCAGCGCCATCACCCTGATGACCTGGGAGGTTTCGCTGATCTTCTCCTGGCGCAGGAGTTGGAGGTGCCCCGATCCGATGTGACGGACCACGGCGCGCAAGCCGGTACCCTCCATCCCGATCCGGTCACGCAGGGCCCCGATCGTCGCGACGCCGCGCATTGCACCGATCACCTCGGCAGCCGCCTGATCTGCGTCAGGCTCCGCAATGCGTACCGAGTGGAGGTGCGTGGCGTTGTGAAGGGCGACGGGGCACACATCACGCTCGGTGAAGAGGCGAAAGTCATCGAACACACCCTGGGAGAGCGACTGGTGCTTGACCCTGGCCAGCTCGTCCTCGTATCCGGCGCTGACACGATGGATCGGACGCACCGCGTAGCCGATACGACGGCCGTCCCGCAGCCGGCAGACCAGGTCGACATAGTGGGTGTAGTACTCGCCATCGGCGTCATACCAGTCAAAGGCCTGCTGCTCGACGAGATCGACCGTGGTCGGCGCATAGCGGAGGATGAGCGCCACCTTCTTCTCAAGGTTGCTTTCCAGACCGACGCCGCGCCCGTGGCCTTCGCCAAAAGTGATATGTCCCGTGAAATGGGACTTCGATGCGACTTGAGTGCTGCGGTTGCCAGCGCTCACCTCGGGCAAGCGAATGCCGCCCGGCAGAAAGGGATAATACATGATTTCTCCCGCCCCGAGAAATTGACATTCTCGGGCTATGACGATTTTAGAAATGCGCGGAGAGCCGTCCTTGTCCTGACGACAGCATCATGCTAATCGGCAGGTGCAACACAGGGATCGGGCTTTCGCACGGTTCATTCGGGCGCCAAGCGCCTGTATCTGGTTTTGGGTGTTTGAGCCTCCTTGGACAGTTTCTTCCGATGAGCGCCTGTAACCTGACTGGAACTGAGAGATCAGAACCGTGTCAGGAGATCAGCCGCATATTCGAGAATTGCCCATAGAAGACGAACGTTTCCCATGTCCAGCCCGCCGGGAGTGCGGGGTTTTGGGGGCCGAATTTTCGCAAATTCCGGCCTCAAGATCGGAAAGGCACATGCCTCCGATATTCAGGTCATCCAGCAGATTTTGCGAAAAGATGACCGGAAGTTCTTTAGCACCGCCCGAAACGCGGGCGCTGTGAGCTTCAGAAAATTTTTGAATGGTCATTTTCATCGGGATAACTCTGTGGATAGTTGAGAACGCACGCCAATTCAGCGGCGCACATCATGAAATCACTCCGATTTCGCGAATCGAATTCGGCAAATCATTCGGTTCTCCGCGCCAGGAAGGCGCCGGGATTCGGTCAGGACGCGCCGCTGCGGGCGAGCTGCGACAGCCGCCGGAAGAGCTTGTCGGACAGGATCGTCCGCCGCTCCCATTCCGGTGTTTTCAGATCCCCAGCAGCATCACCAAACCAGAGCTTCAGACTGCCCTTGTCGGATCGGTGCGAGAACACGGCATGCGGCCCGTTTGAACTGACCTCAACAGAGACCGGGGCAGAGTTGAACCCTTCGTCGGCATCCTCGAACCCCTCCTCGAGCCAGTGGCCGCAGAATGCGCCAAAGGTGCGATGCAGCTGCAGGCCAGCGACAGGCAACCGGTTCAGGGCATCAAGCAACTTGCTCTCCCCTCCTGCATCGCAGTTGGCTTCCCATTGGATATGGCCGTCAAGAAACAGGTTCCCGCGCACAAGCCGAAGCTGCGAGAGTTCCCGCACGGCCTCAGGCGCATCCTTGGTCTCCAGCCCCATGACAAGTGCCAGGGTGAGATGAAAGATATCCTCCCCCGTCATGTCCGCCGCCGCCCGGCCACGGCCGCCAGGCGTTCGCAGTCCCGCCCGCGCCATGGCACGCGTCATCGCGTCGACCTTGTTGGGGTTCAGGTCGAACCGCTGGGCAAGCGCCCGCACCATTTCCCCTTTCGTCGCCATGAAAGCTGTCCTCGTGAAGTGTCCTTGGGGGCGTTATGCCACCTCGCAGATCACGCGTCAAGTTTACGGTAAAAGTTTTTCCGTAAAAAATACGGACCATCCCAGCAGCCTGAATTTACGCCCCGCGCGTCTCGAGTGGCGCACCGCAGCACTGACACACCGGGCGCTTTGCCTTCAGCTCCTCCAGGCGGTGCAGCGGCGCGCTTTCCACAAAGCGCCGGACCCTCTCAGGGTCGACGCGGGCACTCCGCACAGAATCTCGGTAGACCAGCCAGCAATGGACTGACCCCACGACGCTGATCACCATGCCAGCTATGCAGATCAACGGACCAATCATGGGCTTCCCTTTCTGGAGGTCGTCTTGGGCGCAAGCAAATGGCACGCGCCCTCAAGAGGCTGCACCCTGACCGATGGCGTGTCAAATCCGCGGAGGCATGGTCGCGTCATAGCGCCAGCGCGCGCTGCAGGTCTTCATGCTCGAAGGCGCTGGCCATGCGGTTGATCTCAGCCGAACGCGCACCGACCGACCTCGCGGTCTCGCGCCAGGTGGCGGTGACTGTGGCCACCTCCTTGATGATTGCGCGCGCCTGCGCGAGCGTCAGGGCGAAGTATTCTGAAGCCTCTTCCAGCAGCTCGAGCGAGCAGGTGCCCTCGTCGAGATCGATATTGGTGGTCAGCACCCGCGCCTTGATGTCGGTCGGCACCGGATTGAGATCGTAGGCCGGCGACAGCGACCATCCCGCCTTGCCACGCCATAGGAAGCCATGGTTGCGCAGATGATCGTCGACATTGGAGATCAGCACGCTGAAGACGACGCGGCGATACAGGGCCTGGGCATCGGTCTTGCCCTGTGCGCCATGCTCGGCCAGAGCGTCGACGATTTCGGGGTAGCTCCCGCGCTCGCCATCCTTGGCGCCCATCATCGCCATCGCTGACAGGAACGGGATCCGCACGGCGCCTTCGCGATCGAACCGCCGCGACAGCATGACCTTCTTGCGCGCCACATCGACGAGTTCGTGGTGCGGCGTGACGATACCGGCCTGGCCGGCCAGTCGGAGGGCAATCTCCTCCCATGTCTCCATGCTATATTCGTCGGTTTCCTTCGGGAACTTGGCAATGGAAAGATGACCATGCTGATCGATGACCGAGGCCTTCGGACGCGCGCCGCCCAGCGACGAGCCAGGCGCAAAGATGAGCTGGAGGTCCTCGTCAGTTTCCTCATCCCGCAGGATCCGTTCGGTGACCTGAAGGAGACGCCCGAGTTCGATCAGGGCGGGAACCCCCGCGCGGATCGGTGCCAGGAACTGCTCCTCGTCCACCCGCCGGAAGCGAAGCGCGCCAAGCCGGGTCTCGTCGGCGACACCCAGAAGATAATCGCTTTCGGTCAACGTGCGCACGGCGCGGCGATCCCGTTCGGCGCTGCGTCGCTCCGAACGTTGCATGAGACGGCGCCCCCAGGTGTCGGGCGCGGAGTCGCCAATCGAGCCAAAGGTCGACAGCCCCGCCGGTGGAGCAAAGGCGCCACGCGTTATGGGGAGAGCAGGCTCAAGCGAGAACCGCTCCGCATCCTTCAGCCAGGCGGGATCGTACTCGAACAGGATGGTCTCACCACCGCGGACACGGTTGCTGCGCGCCAGTCCGACTGGATGCAGGCGGCCATTCAGATCGACGTGGACCTCGAAATCAGCCATCGCGAGACGGTCCCGCTTGCCGCTTGAGGTGAACTCTCTTCGGCAAGTCGGCGCTAGCAAGAGCCTGGCCGACGCTGTCGTTGGCGATATCCGCCACTTGGCTTAGCCCGTCCAGCAGCCCAAGCGCCTGGAGGACGCTGGCATAGATGCCGATGCTGACACTGGTGTCTCCGGCCTCGATCTTCTGGAGTGTCGACCGCGACGTGAAGGCTCGCTCCGCCACGACGGCCATGGGCAGTCGCCGACGCCGCCGGGCGTCCTGGATGTCCGCGCCTAGCTTGCGCAGCGCGCGCCGCACAGCGGCCGGAGGGTTGTGAGGTGTCGGCATTTGTCATCTTCGCACTACATAGTGAGGGTATATGTAGCACGAAGGTGACAGTTCTTGAAGAGGCGCTGTGATGTGCCGTATCGCCGATCGACTGAGCTGTGCGCCCTGAGCAGCCTGTTAGTGTTTCACAGAGTTTACACTAGCCGTCAAAATGTAAACTGTGTGGATCAATGGCCTAGTGGCTAGCGAGCTAGCACTCCGGTTCACACCTACGATGACAATTGCCGCAGGCCGATGCTACCCGTTGCCCTTCGGATCAGGCTTGCCGTGAGTGTCGCTATCGATGATTTGACCTTTCTTGTGGACAGAGCCGTCGCGCGAAGCATGTTCCCTGACTTCTCCGCCACCAGATGAAATGGCTAACTTCTTGGCTATTTCCTGGGCTTCCGCCTTTGTGCTCGCAGTAGCAGAAGCTTTCTGTCCGCCAGCCTTCAAAACCTTCCAGGCATCGCCATCTTTCGAAACGTGATAGTCAGACATTTTGCGCCCTCCAATTTCCCGTTACACGGGAGACAATATAGGAACGCCGCCAACGAATATATCAAAATATCTTGGAGTACGGTCTACGGACCAATAATATCTTGGAGTTCACCTCGGCAGATCCGCCTGGACGAAAATCGATTCAGAATCCATTAATCACACTACCTGTCATCGCCATGTTATAGCTCTGCCCCTGATCATAGCCCCCACCCCATGAAGCAGAACGTGAGCGACATCGGAGATCGGGAAAACCTTGTTCATTCTACCGTGCAGTAGAGAGTGACCGGAAGTTCTCCTGAACCTGTTGCTTGAGTTCATCAGGCTCCCCCCCTGATAGTGAAGCGAGCTCAACCAAACAATCGTAAGCCTGCCATGGCATGATAGCATTTCGTCCATTGCGAGCGAATGGCCCGTCGGTTTCGGTCAGGACTCGCTTCAATGGCATCCGCAAAGCCAGGTCGCGACCCTTCTTGGATTGGAACATCGCCGGCCCGATAGAAAACCAACACCCCATAGCGATGGCACGTTCGAGCTCCGAAACTGTTCCAGTAAACCAATGAAGGATCGGCACACCAGCTCCTCGATGCCTTTCCAGGGCATCTAGGACTAGTGTCGCGGCACCACGAGAATGGATGGACATGATCCTACCGCCCAGCCTCGCGGACGCCTCTAGTATCCTCTCCAATACTTCCTGCTGGAGACCGAGGCTGGAACGATGAGCCGGGCTCCCGTCCAGGCCGATTTCTCCAACAAACCGAGCCTCCGGCAAGAGGCCACAGAGCAACGCGACCTCGCTGTAACGCTGTGCCACCAACTCTGGATGCAACCCCAAAGCGACCCGCACACGCTTTCTGGCCCCCACAAGATTCCTGGTGCCACGCCAGGCCTTCGGCGTTGTCGTTACTGCGAGGACATAGGTACCGCGAGCATCGACTTCTCTGAGTATCGATGCCGGTTCAGGATAGAGGTCGATATGGCAGTGCAGATCTATCAAGTGACCCCCAGCTTCGCATGTAACGCTGCGAGTTCGGCAATGCCATTTTTCACGACGCGGCGGTAGGGGGTCGGATCGCCAAGGAGCTGTACGTTCATTGATCCCCCTATCAAGGCGGCAATTCCCTGAAGACGTACAGTCTCTATGGCGATTGCGACGGACCGAACATCGTCAAAACTTGCGTGCCGCGCGTCCCTTTGCCCAAGATGTTCGTACTTGTAACCCTTGACTGTGCGGTCTGGGACACCCCAAGCGAGGTAGGCGGCGCGCCGAACCTGGCATGGGACGCAACGACCACAGTGCTGGAAACCGGTTCGGGAGTAGCGACCGCAGCTCGTCGATGCATCTACCAAAGCTGCAAGCAAGGCTGGATCCTGGCAGCCCTTCAGCATTTCCCCCTTGGTCTGAAACTCGTAGGGGTTCCTGATATGCACCCTCAGGTCGGCAGCATCCAACGTTTCCTGAATGAGCCGCAGGAAGTAGGGATGTGTCGTACGGGTAGAAAGAGAGCCGGTGCGCAGTGGGGTCAGCGGCACATTTTGGCTGATGAAGCCGTTTTCCGGCATCCTTAGCTCAACGATCTCGCCATCAGCGTGGCATTGTAGGCATGTCGCCGCCATGACTCCAAAGCCTAGGAAAGCAATCGAACGAGCTCTTTGCGAACGTTCCGACGCGCAAGGCGGTCGAGCGTGATGGTTGAGTTGAAGGTGCAGACTGCGAGGAGCCACGCTGCTGGCAAATGTTTTTTGATCCTGCGTGTCGCCCTTCGCCATTTGGCTGACCAGCAGCGGCTGACGGCCTTCACTCACCGCATCGATCGCACCAATGAGGCTATCCATCCCTCCGGAAAGGAGACAGATCATATCCTCAAGCCGAGGACGCCTGGGGCCGCGGGGGAACGGCATTCCTCCACCTGCAATAAACTGGACACTCCACATATCGCCGGACAAGAAGCGAAGGGCTTGGGTCAGACGTTCACTCTCCGAGTTCCAAAATGCGGGGTCAGAAACTGCCACTGTCAGGTCAATCTTCCGCGTCCATCCATCCGGGCTTCGCACCCGCGAAACAGCTTCATCTGCTGCGACAACTGCCATGGCGAACGACATGAAATCCCACGCCGCCCCGGACGGAAAAAGCCCGAGCCTACGCAGCCGCCCCGGTACGAGATCCCCTACGCGCCCGCGACCGGGTGTCCGAGAATTCGTATAGATGTCGAAACGAATATCTGTGTCCGGAATGTCCGGCAAATCCTGCGGAAGGCAAGCTACGCTCGTCACAGGCCAGCCTCCTCTTCAAAAACCTCGAATGTCTGCTGGATCGCTTCCCGCGATATGCGCTCGATACTGCTGTGTCCGACGACACTCCCACGCGCTCGTTCAGCCGCGTACTCAGCCGCTACAACTTCGCGAATGTAGTCCTTCATTTCCTGGAGCCTCTCCAGCCCTTCCCCCTTGGTCGGAGCCTTGTCGATGATGGCCTTTCCGACGTCGAGTTCGATACGATGCGCAACATCGTAGCCAAGCGTCGATGCTGTGACTTGGTCAACCTGTTCGGTGGTTAGGTTCGTGAGATCATTGTGTTGAGCCAAGATATCCGATAGCGCCCGTGCCACGGAGTCTCGGGTCACCTCAGCATCTTGGGTACCATCGATCGGCCTGATGGCATCCACAAGAATATCTGCAAGTTCAACCGGCGTCCGGCCAGCCAGCATCTGGGGGTCGATCCCGAGTTCTTGGGGAAGCGGCTGTCCGTTCGCAAGCGAGGTCAAGGCACCATGCAGAACACTTGCCGCCTTCGCGGACCCTCCCATTCTGCGAGCCGCATTTCTGCTTCCGCCCATACCGCTGCGTGAGTAGTGGCCAAGCCCTCTTTTCAGGTGCTTGTCGCGGCCGTCACCACCGCCTGCGAATTTACCAAGCGATGTTCTCGCCCCTCGCCAGCGACCGGGTTGCGAGGGGGGTGGAGGTTGTTGGGGTGGTACTTGCGGTTGCTGCGGCGCTGCGGGCGGTTGCTGAGGCGCGTGACCGGGGCCACCGGGAGCTGGCTGTACAGGAGTTCCAGGCTGAGGCTGAGGCTGAGGCTGAGGCTGAGGCTGAGGCTGAGGCTGAGGCTGATTGGGTTGCCCTGGCGGATCGTCAACCCACGGCGGGACGATCGGAATATCAGGGCCGGCACCAGGGCCGCGGCTCGAAGCTGAAGTACCCATTACTTAAACTTTCCCACTTTACCAATTGCATTCTTGGCTGGAGTCGGCAGGTCAGGGCGCGTGAAAAGCTCAGTCAGAACGCGTTTCCCCCATTCAACTTGGCTCAAGCGTGGCACAATGCTTGCCTTGACTTGACTTGAAGGGACTTCGCTGAAGAATGCTACAATTGATGCTTCAGCCGACGGAGATGATCCCGCAAGTGACTGCAAAGCATTGAGAATTTTCGGCACCCCCCAAGATGTCTCCTGACGAGCCTTCGCGATGACCTTATCGGTAAGTCGGCCGATTTCCTGATTGGTCAGGCGGGCGACCTCCGCATCAACCGTTGCGCTAGCAGATGTCATACGCAGCAACATGTCCAAGGTCTCGAGCGCCTCGGACGATAGCTCATCGGCACGCGAAATGATTGGGTGGCTTTCTCGACCGACATACAGTGCCCCGCGAAGGTCTTTTTCTGCGAGGGGGGGATCGAGCGCCAGCCAGTTTTGGTGAAACGCGTCGTTCCAAGGTTTTTCCAAGGGCGGAGCCTCCGCGTCACCACGTGCAGAGGCCTCTTTGTCCGCAAGAAATTCCGCCAGCCCATTTTCGGACTCGTTTACTGCGCGCAACAGTTCCGCATAGGCATCCTTATCCCCGCACCGCTCGAAGAGCAGCAACTTCACCAAGACGGCTTCATCCACCACCACCTCTTGAATCCGCGCCATGGAAGAACGCAATGACAGCGTATTCAGGAAACGCTTGATCAGCCGTGGGTTGCCCTGGATGTTCGGCGAGGTTGTGAGAAGCGGTGCAATCCGCTCCGCGAGCGACAGCCGGTTAAGTAGCCCCGGTGGACAGTTCTGCATGAGGCCGGAAACAAACGACTTATCGACCCTCTCGCCCTTCCAGGTTCTTCCCAGGCGACGGCAGACGGCAAGACGTATGTCCTCCTTTTGCTCCAGCTCCAAAGAAGCCTCTGCATCTACAAACAGCATCATGAGGTATGCTCGAACCTCGTGCGTCCCGAGTGGGGGAACCCGAATTGGAAGCTGGATGAGCTTGTCAAAATAGTTGGTGACGAGATCGTCGTTGAGCGCGACCTCCTCGAAATGCGAACGAACAGCCTGCCGGATCATCCGCTCATCAGCAGCGATGACAAATGCGGTGTGCTTCAGGAAGAGGAAGAGACGCATTGCCTCGAGCGTAGCGATGGCGGTCTTCGGCAAGCAACGATCCAGGTCGTCAATCATCACCACTAAGGTGATGTCCAGGTCGGCAAGCGTGGATTCCAGATCATCACGGAACGCCTGGATTGCCTTGCGTGGCGTTTCAGCACCCACCACTGCTTCGTCGCCCTCCTTGATGAGTTCCTTACCGTCCTTAATCCCCTCTGCGGCAAGCTCCTTCACTTTCCTCAGGTCTTCGCCTGTGACCTCACCGTCGAGGAGGCCGCTCACCGCCGAGATCCCACCGGCGACGAAGGGCGTAACGCTTCCCTGGGTCATGTAGTCGAAGAGGGCCGATCCTGCGATTCCCAGAACGCGCAGCTTCTTCACCCGCCCGAGAAGTGACGCGGCGCGCTTGAGCGCCTTTTCTCCCAAGGTGTCCTTCTTGGCCAATGCCTGATCGACCACGGCAGCAGTAATGGTTTCCATCAAAGCGGCGCGGGCATCGTCGTAGTTCTGGTAGAGCCACGCATTGAACTCGACGAAACGAATATTCACATCGTCACGCTCCTCCAACGAGGTGCGCAACAATTTCATCATTGAAGACTTTCCAACGCCCCAATCGCCCGAGATGCCAAGCGACAGCGGCTCGCCCTTTGCTCCAACGATCCGTTCCGCGGCAATTTCCGCCACATGCGAAAAATTGACGAGGTCACGAAGCGTTTCGTTGTCAGACCACATGCAGCACTTACTCCCCTATCAGGCAATGTCTTCGGGCCCGGCCATGTAAGATCAAAAAAAATCTGAGGTCATCCCATTTTCAGGAAATCTTTTGCAGTTGTGGCAGGCTCAGCACTTGGCAACGGGTCTGCATTCTTGACGGAATTCAGTCGCAGAATGGGTCGGCAAAGTCTTTGCCAGACTCAAAGATAAACACGGGCTGGATGTTGATCCATCCGTATATACGACTGCGCCAATGGCCTGCGCAATCGAGTTTAGCCGGACGTGCCAGCCGAAGGCTGCACAGGGGCTCTCGCAACTTCGATCAAGTGAGGGAGCGAGGAACGACACGGCATCGACTGAGGCCTGCCTGCTGTTCACTGAGTTAGCAGCATGCAGGCTATTGCCTCGACGCACCTGGATGGCATGAAGGATGACTCGCATATGGCGCGGCATGAACATCTTCGCTCTGACAGTTCAGCAGGAGCAAGGGCGAGCTATTCCGCGGCCGCAAGGCCGGCCCGGTCAAACTTTCCTTGCAAGATGGTGTCGGTGTGTGGGTTCAGCTTTAGCGCAAGACGATAGCAATCCAGCCCTTCAGGCCAAAGGCTTACTCATCTCCGAAAAACTTGTCGGCTTCTCCAACCCCGAAGGTCTTCAGCGCTGTGCAGTCCATCTCGGTACCCTCAGGCCGAACCAGCACATGCGGGATGAAGGGGCCACCATAATCCACCACAGGATGGCCCTCATGGGTGTGAAGCTCCCCATTCGCTTCTTGGGCCAGCATGATGAAGTCGACGAGATACTGGACGCCATTGAACAAGGCACTTCGTTCTGACGCAGGAAGATCGACGATTGCTTTCAAGTCAATCACCTGTTTCATCAGATCGACGAATTCCTGCTCGGTGAAGTTCTTGGGAAGTCGTTTAGCGAAGTCCTCAAGGTTCATGATTACGCCTTCTGTGAAATAGATGATACCCACGGACTTTCTCAGATTCAGGAGCTACCCCGTATGGGTGTGGTAGTCTCACTTTTCCGGATGGCGCAACACAAAAAAAATTCGAAGTGACTTTCATCTTGTTGATCAAATTGCGAAAAATTGACATGGACCTGGTTTTCAAACACAGAATCCCGGAAAGTCTGGGAGTGACCGGCAAACCGAAAAATGTCGGTGGCACTTGATGGGGAACGGCAATAGCATCATCAAATTGCCGGCTGCTTGAGATGAAGCTAAGGGGGAAACAAACGATGGACCAACAGAGTACTGAGCCCTCGAATGAGGCCGCGGCGCTTGCCGACATACTGAAATGGTCTGCCGATCTGCCCGGCTGGCAGCGCGACGCCTTGCGTCGGTTGTGCAGCCAGACCAAGCTTGAATCCGCCGATATCGCGGCGCTCGTTGCTGTCTGCAAGGGCGACAATCCCGCAGCTCCGCTGGACGCCAGTCATATCCGTGATCCTGCCGCAAGCCATGCGGTTGTCAGCCTCGGCGCCTTGCATGGACTGTCGAACGTGAATGCGCTCATGCCTGGCGAGCGGCTGTCCTTCGGCAAGACCGGTCTTACCGTGATCTATGGTGACAATGGGGCTGGCAAATCCGGATACGCCCGCGTCCTCAAACAGCTTTGCCGGGCACGCTCACCGAAGGGTGATGCCATCCTTCCGAATATCTATGCCGGTGCAGGCGGCGTACCGACTGCCAGCATCGACTTCTTCATCGGCGGTCAGAAGCGAAACGCGACGTGGAATCAGGGCGGAGCGGTCGATCCTATGCTGTCCGCCGTCAGCGTCTTCGACTCCCGGACCGCCAATGTCCATGTCGAGAACACCAACGATCTCGCCTATACGCCCCTTCCTCTCCGCATTCTCGCCGGCCTCGCGCAGGCGTGCCAAGATGTGAAAGCCGAACTTTCGGCCGAAATCCACAAGCTGCAACAGCAGACACCCGTCGTCCTCTCCAAACCCGGATGCAAGCCGGATACGGCGGTCGGCAAGATGATTGCCGGATTGTCTGGAAAGACCAAACCCGAAGCCATTGAGAAGCTGGCAGGCCTGAACGCGCAGGAAGGCGCTCAGCTTCAAACCCTCATTTCCGACCTCGCCAGCGATCCCGCCCGGACAGTCCGTCAGCTCCAGGCTCAGGAAACCCGTACCAATGCGGTGATCGAACAGATCAGCAGATTGACCGCCGCAGTCTCTGACCAGAACCGGACCGAGCTCCGCGAGGCTCATGGGCGTCTTGCGACTGCGCGAGCGGCGGCGTTGGCTGCATCCGTCGATCTTTTCGCTGCGGAACCTCTCCCAGACATTGGTTCGGACATCTGGAGAGCCCTGTGGGAAGCGGCTCGAACCTATTCACGCGAAGCGGCCTATACCGAAAAGCCTTTTCCCGTGACAGACCCCGGTGCCCATTGCGTCCTGTGCCAGCAGCTGCTCAGCAAGGAAGCCGCTAACCGACTGAGCAGCTTCGAAGCCTTCGTCCAGGACGAAAGCAAACGTCGTGAAGAGGAAGCCGCCGCAGCTTATTACGAGTTGTTAGAGCAGCTATCCTCACATAGCTTCCCCATGAAAGAACTGCCCTCGTTCGTTACTCTGATCCGCGACGATATCGGCAAGGACGAGCTGGCGAAGACCCTTCGCCGCCAGATCGTCCAACTGTCCTGGCGACTACGGGCGGTGCTTCGAACCCACGCCGACGAGGTTTTGCATACATTGCCGCCGGACGTGATCCCCACACTAGATGGATTACGTGATGTGCTGGACGGGATCGCCACGCGGATCGAAGGCCTGGAATCGGAGGCAGGCTCTCCCCAACGTGCCGCCCTTATCATCGAGCGCGACGGCTTGGCCGACCGGAAGTGGCTCGGCGTTGTGCAAGCCGACGTTCTCGCCCAGATTGAGCGCCGCAAAGCCATCGAGGCCCTGGAAAGGGCCAGCAAGGACACGACCACAAACAAGATCACGACGCAAAGCGCCCGGATAGCCCAGGCTCTTGTGACCAATCGCCTGCGCGGCCGCTTCGCGACCGAAGTCGACAAGCTCGGCGTCGCCGGCCTCGCCATCGAGCTTCAACAGGCTAAGACCTCAGCGGGGGTGCCTTTTTTCCAGGTGCGTCTCATCAACAAACCGAGTGAACCCGTCGGCAAGGTTCTGAGTGAAGGCGAGCATCGTTGCGTAGCGCTCGCCGCCTTCCTCGCCGAGCTGTCTACCATCGACGCGCAGTCGGCCATCGTTTTCGACGACCCGGTTTCCTCTCTTGACCACCTGCACCGCGATCGGGTTGCCACACGCCTAGCCGAAGCGGGCTCCACCCGCCAGGTGATCGTGTTTACGCATGACATGGCCTTTCTGCTGCTGCTCGACGAAGCCTGCCGTGCAACCAAGGATCGCGAGTCAACGCCGGTCGCGTACCGCCTGATCAGCCGTGGCGCCGATAATTCCGGCTTCTGCCATCAGGACCCGCCAGCCAGCGTCATGCCGCTCGACAAGGTAATCGACGGCATGAAGGCTCACCTCGACAATGTGAAGATTCATTACGAGCGCGGCGACCAGGCGAAATGGCTCCGGGAAGTGACGTCATTCCAAGACCAGCTTCGAACTTGCTGGGAACGTGCCGTAGAAGAAGCAGTCGGGCCGGTAATCCGTCGCCTGTCGCGAAAGGTCGATACGACTGGCCTGATCAAGCTGACCGTTCTCACGGATACAGACTGTGTCACCATGCGTGAGGCCTTCGGCCGTTGTTCCGCGCTCCTTCATAGTCAGCCCGGCGAAATCAATCCCCGCTTGCCCTCAGCCTCGGAGGTAGAAAGCGAGATCAACGCGCTGGCTAACTGGATCGCTGACATTCGAGCCCGCCAGGAGAAAGCCGCATGATGTCGCACTGCCGCCGCCGATAAGATGTCAGAGTGGCTTCACAGCACAGGGTTATTTCATGCAGTACAATCCGGATATGGCTGATTTGGCGTCGGAGTTCTTCCGTGTCTTCGCCCAGTTTGAATATTGTCTGAAGGTAACCGGCTACTGCGTCGCTGGCCCTGGCGATGTCGCCAATCCAGACTGGAAGCGATTTTCCCGTGAACTGCCTTCCCTTACAGGACAAGCGGCTGCGGACGTTGTAGAAGCCATCGCCTACATGCTGGGACATCCTCCGAAAAAGCAGGTCTACGTGGATGATGCACTACAATGGCGCATTGTTGCTCCGCAGGCGCAGAACGAAAACGACCTTATCTTCCTCTATGTCAGACGCGTCCGGAACAACTTATTTCACGGAGGGAAGTTCAATGGCCGTTTCTTCGACCCAGAGCGGAGCAGGGAATTGCTGGAATGTTCTATCACGATTCTCATGACAGCGATCATTATGTCACCGAGCATGTTAGAGGCCTACGAGCAGAGAGTCGATGGATGAATCGAAGCCGTTTCCGTCCCGGCGCGTTACCAGCCTCCCATTTCGTTATTCAGCATCTGTACTTGGGCTTCGCGCAGTTCTTCCATTGTCTGGATCGTTGGGGCAATTTGAAGCTCATACATGGGGAGCTGCCAGCGCTCATACAGCGTCATCACGTCCCCATCCTCAGCGCTGTCGGACATCAGTCCGGCCGCCTCCACCTGTTCCAGCGTTGACTGCATCAATGCTTTTGACATGTGCGGAGTTTGTTCATCGGAGAAACGCGTCCCGCTCCAGACGTATGCGACGATGCGCAAGCCATCGAGGTTGAGCATCCCAAGCCGCTGCATGGCGTTGGCAACCCGCAGCGCGTCGGATTCTTCCGGCCCGAACAATGATGGCCGGGTTCGAGGTTCATGCCAAGCCAGATCTCCATTGTCATATGACTGAATGTCGGCGTACAGCGCGCTTTCCCGTTCATGGACCGGCCCGCCCGGCATGATATACTCTCCCGCGAAGCCCTCCAGCGTGTACTCTTCGCATTCAGTTTCTACGTAGCGCTGGAGCTGAGCGACGCTCATAGGTTTCCAACTCGTCGCTTTCGCGTAGACGAGCCGTGCCAAGTGATCGTAAAACCAGCGCATCAGTTTCCCGATATGCTGATTTACCTGGGCAGGGGGGCAGCGGACAATGTCTATTAGGATCAGGATCTTCGCGGCTTCTTCATCCGAGAAGCTGACCATCACATCTTCTTCCCTGGGACAGTCATGGAGGCGAGCGGCGGCATCCTGAAAACCCTGCGCACTCGCCAACAAGATAGGCAAACCTTCAGCAATAAACGCCAGCCGGTCCTCCTGCCTCATCTGGCACAATCGTCGCCCCTGTCGGAGGCCTATGTCGGGTTTTCTTGCCATGCTGCCTGTATAGCTGGAAGCTGGCATATGATACGAGAGGTAATCATGCCGCAAACTGGTAGGGTTGACTGAGGTATTCGGGATCAATCCACTTTTGCGCGTTCATTCGTGACTTGGGCCCCCCGACCGTCCACTGCCTGGGCGTCACAATGCTGTGGTCTTGGATGCACCGAATGACCGGTCCCGGCCCTCCGTGTCGGTCGCACCGGTTTCTGGCATTATCCTCGAGGAATTTCCACTTCCGTGTCTTGGCAAGGGCACGTTCGTATGAGCAGAGATGGTCTAGAAGCCGCCGTTCGTGTCGGCGCCGGGCGGCATGCTGCGCCTTGCACGAATGCCGCTTGGGCAGACACCCGCCGTCTGCTACCCCCAGCCCAAGCGGCTGCTTTGGTTTTGGCCGACCTAAGGCGCGCGCTCGCATCAACCACTCAATGCGATAGCGGGCTGCTTGCCATGGCCTCTGCCCTGTCCAGCATCCTGGACACATGGCGCAAACTGAGCTCATGCATGTCGGCGACTTGATCGATCACCTCGCAGATCGCACCCAGGGCAGCATCACTTAGCCCCCGTCGTGTGCCCTCGCGCTCCGCGAAAGAGATGAGATCCCCCTTGCCGGGGCCGACAAGGCGCAGGATTTCCAGGCGGCTCAGGAATGGGGCCGGAAGCGTCCTCAGGCTGTTCGAGGTCAGGACCCAGCTGATCCACGACATGTCGAAGCCGACCTGGTAATAGGGGCACTTCCATGCCACGGCAGACGAGCGTTCCAGCAGCGGCAGCAGCACTTCGGCCAAGCCGTAGGCTTGCCCCTTGGTCGAGGTCGGCGTTCCGGCCTTCTCGATCTCGTCGATGACCACGATCGGGTTCGCGCAGAGGCTCTGCACGATGGTCTGCAGGGGCCGGCCGGGAAAGGCCGTGCCCCAGCCGCGTTGCGAGCCATTGACAACGAAGGAGGCTTGCTCCGCGGTTCCCTCGATGCCACAGCGCGGCACCCCGAGGTGGCACCCAAGCTCGCGTGACCACACGCTCTTGCCGATCCCTGGCGGGCCGTCGAGCAGCAAGGGTGGCAGCCGGAATCCGGGCTCACCCACCCGCACCGAGCGGCGCATCGCATTCCACAGGAAGTCAGTGGCCGCCGCCATCCAGGGCATCTCGGCATGAATGGCCGCGGCGATCTCATCAGAGCGGTGCTCGCTGGCGATGCCGACCAGATCGGCCCCGCCCCGGAACGCCTCGAGCGCGCGCCGGTCATCCGAGCTGAGATGGCTGAGCCCGGAAACCTTGGCACGCGCCCGCATCACCCGACGCGCGCGGCGCAGAATCCTGGTCCGATCCTTCTCCGAGAGATGCACCGCGATGAGGTCCTCGTTCCAGCGCAACTCATCTTCAAAGTCTCCCGGCACCTTCGGAGACACCCCGTCTCGGAGCGCACGGAGCTTGCGTAGGTGCCACTCGAAACGGCGCTTGAGGGCGAACTCGTCCTCGTCGGGATCGGCGAAGCGGGCATCGATGAACTTGATCTTCGTCATGGAGGTCCTTTCTGGCGCATCGCGCCATGCCCTCGAGCAGAGGTTCTGCAGGAGGAGGAGGTTGGAAAGAACCCGGCCGGATTTGCCTGAGGGATGCCGAAAGCGCGGCTGGCCGTCAACGGCGCCCACCAGGGCGGAGCACTGCTACGGCGCACCAAAAGCCGTAAATCCGCCAGACGCGCAAGTCATTGATATAAAAAGAAACCACCGGCTGCGGTGCAGCCGGTGGTCATTAATCCTGTGCGGGAATGGACAAATTCCCCCGGAAATGGACAAGATTTAGTGGGTCCTACACCTACACTTATCCCCACCCCAAGCCTCATCCGCACTTCGAATGGCCGCAGCTCATGCAGGTCATGCAGCCTTCGACCATCTGCAGCTCGAACTGGCCGCAGGAGGGGCAGGCCTTGCCGGGGCGGCCGGTTTCCAGGCCCACGACCTTGGCCGTCGGGTCAGTCTTCAGGCCCTTGCCCTCGCCCTCCAAGAAGCCGATCGCGATCATGTGGCGCTCGATGACGCCGCCGATGGCCGCCAGGATCGAGGGGATGTACTTGCCCTGCACCCAGGCGCCGCCGCGCGGGTCGAAGACCGCCTTCAACTCCTCGACCACGAAGGACACGTCGCCGCCGCGCCGGAACACGGCCGAGATCATGCGCGTCAGCGCCACGGTCCAGGCGAAATGCTCCATGTTCTTGGAGTTGATGAAGACCTCGAAGGGCCGCCGGTGGCCGCCGATCACCACGTCGTTGATCGTCAGGTAGATCGCGTGCTCGCTGTCGGGCCACTTCAGCTTGTAGGTCGCCCCCTCGAGCGCCTGCGGCCGGTCGAGCGGCTCGGACATGTAGACCACCTCGGCGCCCTCGCTCGCCTCCTGCGCCAGTTCCGGCGTCTCGGCGGGCGTGGCCTCGGTCTTTTCCGACACCGACAGCACCGACCCGGTCACATCGTTCGGGCGGTAGGTGGTGCAGCCTTTGCAGCCCGTCTCGTAGGCCTGCATGTAGACGTCCTTGAAGGCCTCGAAGCCGATGTCCTCGGGGCAGTTGATCGTCTTGGAGATCGACGAATCCACCCACTTCTGCGCCGCGGCCTGCATGCGGACGTGATCCTGCGGCGGCAGCACCTGCGCGTTCACGAAATGCTCCGGCAGGTCGGCATCGCCGAACTTGTCGCGCCACATCTGCACGGCGTAGTCGACGACCTCTTCCTCGGTCCGCGTCCCGTCCTTTTGCAGCACCTTGCGGGTGTAGCTGTAGGCAAAGACCGGCTCGATCCCCGAGGACACGTTCCCGGCATAAAGCGAGATCGTCCCCGTCGGCGCGATCGAGGTCAGCAGGGCGTTGCGGATGCCGTGCTCACGGACCGCCTCGCGCACGTCCTCGTCCATCTCCATCATGGTGCCGCTGGCAAGGTAGGGCTCCGCCTCGAACAGCGGGAAGGGCCCCTTTTCCTTGGCCAGTTCCACCGACGCGAGGTAGGCCGCCCGCGCGATGCGCTTCAGCCAGTCCTCGGTCTTGGCCGCGGCCTCTTCCGAGCCATACCGCAGGCCCATCATCAGCAGCGCATCGGCAAGACCCGTCACGCCCAGCCCGATCCGGCGCTTGTTGCGCGCCTCCTCGGCCTGTTGCTCCAGCGGGAAACGCGACACGTCGACGACGTTGTCCATCATCCGCACGGCGGTCGCGACCAGCCCGTCGAGCGCCTCGTCCGAGATCCCCGCGCCATCCTCGAAGGGCTTGTCCACCAGCCGTGCCAGGTTGATCGAGCCCAGCAGGCAGGCGCCATAGGGCGGCAGGGGCTGCTCGCCGCAGGGGTTGGTAGCGGCGATGGTCTCGCAGTAGCTCAGGTTGTTCTTCTCGTTGATGCGGTCGATGAAGATCACGCCCGGCTCGGCGTAATCGTAGGTCGCCTGCATGATGCGGTTCCACAGGTCGCGCGCCTCGACCGTGCGGTAGATCTTGCCGTCGAAGACCAGGTCCCAGGACCCGTCCGCCTTGACCGCCTCCATGAAGGGGTCCGTCACCAGCACCGAAAGGTTGAACATGCGCAGCCGCGCGCTGTCGGATTTCGCCTCGATAAAGGCCTCGATGTCGGGGTGATCGCAGCGCATGGTCGCCATCATCGCGCCCCGGCGCGAGCCCGCCGACATGATCGTGCGGCACATGGCGTCCCAGACGTCCATGAAGCTCAGCGGACCGCTGGCATCGGCGGCCACGCCGTGCACCAGCGCGCCGCGCGGACGGATGGTCGAGAAGTCATAGCCGATGCCGCCGCCCTGCTGCATGGTCAGCGCGGCTTCCTTCAGCATGTCGAAGATGCCCGCCATGGTGTCAGGCACGGTGCCCATGACGAAGCAGTTGAACAGCGTCACCGACCGTGCCGTGCCGGCCCCCGCGGTGATCCGGCCCGCGGGCAGGTACTTGAAGTCCGCCAGCGCGTCGTAGAAGCGGTCTTCCCACTGCTCGGGGTTCTTTTCCTCGGCGGCGAGCGCGCGCGCGATGCGGCGCCAGCTGTCCTCCACCGTCCCGTCGACGGGCGTCCCGTCCGCCTCCTTGAGGCGATATTTCATGTCCCAGATCTGTTCGGCGATGGGGGCGGCAAAGCGGGTCATGGCAGCTACTCGTCTTTGTAGGGTCGTCAGGCGTGTGAAGTCGGCGTCAGGAAACGCAGGGTGGCATGTGCGGGGCGGGCATCGCAATGCGCGAGCCCCTCGTCATTCGGTGGTTCTGATTCCGCTCGGTGGAGAAGAAACAAGCTACAGCAAGCCACTTCCTCCGGCAACCGCCTCGCTACAAGTGCTGGTCATTTTTCGCAAGTGGGACACCAGACCTTGGGGTATTCTTGTGCGGCGGCACTGCATCACCCCTATCAGCGGACCATCCCAACACAAGGCGCAGCAGGTCCCCTCTCCCCCGGGGGAGAGGGCGCAGCCCCGGGAGGACGGCCGCGAAAAAACCTGCCGAGCCGCCGCCGCGCAAGGACCTCCCACACCGCCACAGCAATCGCCGGGTGCGCAGACCCTGCGCACCTCCGCACACCGACGGCTCCGCTGGCGCTCGCCAATCGAACATGCAATCTGCGCGCATGACACAGCGCCCCATCGTCTTCGTCACCGGTGCCAGCAAGGGTATCGGCGCGGCCACCGCGCTGGCCTTCGCACAGGCCGGCTACGACATCTGCGTGAACTACCACCGCGACGCGGCAGGCGCCGCCGACACAGTCGCGCGATGCAAGGACATGGGCGCGAGTGCCTTCGCCGCGCAGGCGGACGTCGCGGACCGGGCCGCGGTGGCCGAGATGTTCGCCGCCTGCGATGCCACCCTCGGCCCCCTGACCTGCCTCGTGAACAACGCGGGCGTGATCGGTGGCGCGGCGCCCCTGACCGAGGTCTCGGAAGAGGCCCTTCAGGCGACATTCGCCACGAATGTCTTCGGGACGATCTACTGCACGCAGGAGGCGGCCCGCCGCATGCGCACCGACACTGGCGGCGCCGGGGGTGTCATCGTCAACATGTCCTCTGCCGCGGCAACCACGGGGTCTCCGGGCGAATACGTCCACTACGCCGCCTCCAAGGGCGCGGTCGAGACGCTCACCATCGGCAGCGGGAAAGAGCTCGGCCCCCTTGGGATCCGCGTCTCGGCGATCCGGGTGGGCACGACGAACACCGATCTGCATGCGCGCGAGGGCAACGCCGCGCGCCCGGCTTCGGTGGCCGCAGCGACACCGCTGGGGCGGATCGCCGAACCGTCGGACATTGCCGAGGCCGCGGTCTGGCTCGCCTCGCCCAAAGCGGGCTTCGTCTCCGGAACGGTGCTCACCGTGGCCGGTGGTCTGCTGCCCTAGGGCAATCGCCTCCTCTCTCCGCGGACCTTCGACGGCGGCTGTCCTCGGGCTCACGTCGCCCTCAATGCAGCGCCCGCGGCCCCGGAAAGCCGCCAAACGTTACGTCCCGGTTAACACGACTATTTAACCCATTGTTTTATATAGGGCACCAAAGTGTCCCGGCCCGGGACACCTCCTTGAACCCACCCGCCGGAGGGCTATCATGCCCCTCTCCAAAGGGGGTGCGCCATGGCCGGATTCGTCCATCTACTCAAGCTCAACGTCGGCACGGAAAGCGTGGAATCCCTCACCGCCTGGCAGGCCTCGCCCGGCGCGAAGGGCCCCGACGGCCTGCCCCGCCACGTCACCCGCATGTTCCCCCGCCGCGAGGCCGAGGTGCTGGCCGGCGGCAGCATCTTCTGGGTCATCAAGGGCCTCATCCAGGCCCGCCAGCCCATCCGCCGTCTCGACCGGGTCATGGGCCAGGACGGGATCGAACGCTGCGCCATCGTCCTCGACCCCGAGCTGATCCGGACCGAAACGGCGCCCAAGCGCCCCTTCCAGGGCTGGCGCTACCTCCAACCGGAAAACGCCCCCCGCGACCTGCCGGCCCACCGGCAGGAAGAGGACAGCCTGCCCCCCGAACTCGCCGGCGCCCTGGCCGAAATCGGCGTCATCTGAAGCCAAACGGTGCCTCCCTCTCTCCGCTCGAGGGCGAGGGGCGGCAGCTAGCGCCCCTCGCCCGAAGCCCAGGTCCAGACGAAGGCCGGCACCTCCCGCAGCGCCCCCTTGAGTTGCGGCCCCGGCCGCGCGCCCTTCAGCGGCACCGGCGCCCCCTTCGCGGCGATCCCCTGCCGCCGCGCCAGCAGCAGTGCCCGCGGAAGGTGCCACCCGTCCGACACCACCAGCACGTGCGAAGCCGCCAGCTCCTCCAGAACGGGCCGCGCAAAGGCGAGGTTCTCGCGCGTGTTGGTCGAGCGGTCCTCCAGCCGCAGCGCCGCCTCCGGCACGCCCGCCTCGGCGCAGAGCTGCGCGATCACCGCCGCCTCCGACGGCCCATGCACCCCCACGCCGCCGCAGCCGACCACGGCCCGCACCCGTCCGGTCAGCCACAACGCAGCGCCCGCCCGCGCCCGCCGCGCCAGCACCGGCGAGGGCACACCGCCCGGCCAGACCGCCGCCCCCAGAACCAACGCCACGGGCCTGTCATTCTCTTCCGTCATCACGCCCCCTCGCGCCCGGACACGGCTCCGCTCACACCCTCTGGCATTCCCCGCCTCAACCGTTACCTTCCCGGCGAAACGGACGCGAGCCCAGGAGAGACCATGAGCGAGACCTACACCCCACCGAAAATCTGGAAATGGGAAGCCGAAAGCGGCGGGCAGTTCGCCTCCATCAACCGCCCCATCGCCGGCCCCACCCATGACAAGGAGCTGCCGACCGGAGACCATCCCTTCCAGCTCTACAGCCTCGCCACGCCCAACGGGGTGAAGGTCACCGTCATGTTCGAGGAGCTTCTTGCCGCCGGTTTCGACGGCGCCGAATACGACGCCTGGCCGATCCGCATCGGGGATGGCGACCAGTTTTCCTCCGGCTTCGTCGAGGTGAACCCCAACTCCAAGATCCCCGCCCTTGTCGACCGCACCGGCGCTGTGCCGATCCGTGTCTTCGAATCCGGCGCGATCCTGCTGCACCTTGCCGAGAAGTTCGACGCCTTCCTCGGCGTGCCGGAAAAGCGCCCCGAGATGCTGTCCTGGCTCTTCTGGCAGATGGGCAGCGCGCCCTACCTCGGCGGCGGCTTCGGTCACTTCTACGCCTACGCGCCCGAGAAAATGGAGTACCCGATCAACCGCTTCACCATGGAGACCAAGCGCCAGCTGGACGTGCTGAATCGCAATCTCTCGGACCGGAAGTTCATGACCGGCGACGATTACACCATCGCCGACATGGCGATCTGGGCCTGGTACGGGCAGCTTGTCCTGGGCCGTCAGTACGGCGCCGCCGAGTTCCTTGACGTGGCGAGCTACACCAACGTGGTCCGCTGGGCCGAGGAACTGGACGCCCGCCCGCAGGTCCAGCGTGGCCGCAAGGTGAACAAGCTGACGGGCGAACCGCACGAACAGCTTCACGAACGCCACGACGCTGGTGATTTCGAGACCAAGACCCAGGACAAGATCGGCACGACCGACTGATCCGCCCTTTCCCGACGCGCAGGCCCGCCTATCTGGCGGACCATGCGCAAGCCCCCTGCCCCACGCGGTCGCCACGTTCCGACCGGCCGTTTCGGACGCGCCGCCCGGCTCGGCGGCCTCACCGCCGGTCTGCTTGGCGGCGCAGCCTGGCAGGGGGCATCCCACGCGGCACGCGGCAAGCCCCTGCAGGCGCGGGACCTGATGCTCACCCCCGGCAACGCCCGCCGCATCGCCCGGCAACTTGCGGGCATGCGCGGCGCCGCGATGAAGCTCGGGCAGCTCCTCTCGATGGAGACCGGCGACATGCTGCCGCCCGAGATTGCCGAGCCGCTGGCCCGTCTGCGCGCCGATGCGGACTTCATGCCGCCGAAGCAGCTCAAGACGGTCCTGGCGCGAAATTACGGGCCCGACTTTCTGAAGCGGTTTCATAAGTTCGACGTCTCGCCAATCGCCGCGGCCTCGATCGGGCAGGTCCACCGCGCGACGGCCCCCGACGGGCGCGACATGGCGCTCAAGATCCAGTATCCCGGCATCCGGCAGTCTATCGACGCCGACCTCGCCAATCTCGGCGCGCTTCTGCGTCATTCGGGGCTGCTGCCCGCGGGCATCGACCTCGACCAGCTGCTGGACGAAGCTGGCCGACAGCTGCATGACGAGGCAGATTATACCCGCGAGGCGCGCTACATGACCCGCTTCAGATCATTGTTGGCGGAGGATCCGGGTATGGCCGTCCCGCAGCACCACCCGGATTTCTCCACCGACGACATCCTCGCCATGAGCTTCATGCCCTCACAGCCCTTCGAGGTGCTGGAGACGGCGGATCAGGCCACACGCGACGGGGCGGTCACCCGCCTCTTCGACCTCTTCCTGCGCGAGCTCTTCGACTGGCAGCTCGTCCAGACCGATCCAAACCTGGCCAACTACCGCTGGGCCCCCTCCGAGCAACGCTTCGTGCTGCTCGACTTCGGGGCTGCCCGGGACGTGCCGGACGCGCATGTCTCGGGCCTTCGCGCCCTGCTCGCGGCCGCACTGGAGGCCGACCTCGAGGGCATCGGCGCCGCCCTGGAAGACCTGGGCTTCATCGGCCCGGCCACGCCTCCGCCCCTTCGCAAAGCGATCCTCGATCTTGCTGCCAAAGCCCTGCCCATCATCACGCAGGACAGTTTCGATTTCGCGGACAGCGCCTTTGCGGCGGACCTGCGGGACGAGGCCATGGCGCTCGGACGCACCGTTGAGCAGACCGAGGTGCCGCCGGTCAGCCTGCTTCTCCTGCAACGCAAGGCGGCGGGGCTCTTCCTCACGGCGATCCGGATGCGCGCCCGCGTTCGAGTGCGCGATCTCGTTCAAAGCCGTATCGCCCGCTGATCACTCGGTGCCGAGACGCTCGCACAACTCACGTAGCGCGTTCCAATCCGCGGCATCGGGCTGCGCGATGCGGCTGCGGAACAACGTCGCCTGACTGCGCAGAACGGGTTCCTCGGAGAGCACCTTCAGGTGATTGGCACGCAGCGTCTCGCCGGTCGAGGTGATGTCGGCGATGGCCTCGGCGGTCAGGTTCTTGACCGTCCCCTCGGTCGCGCCCTGGCTGTCCACCAGCCTGTAGTCCGCGACGCCGGCCCGATGCAGGTAGGCCCGCACCAGACGGTGATACTTCGTGGCGATCCGCATCGGGAACCCGTGCCGCGCCCGGAAGGCCGCCGCCGCCCCATCGAGATCGTCGAGCGTGTCCACGTCCACCCAGCAGGCCGGCACGCCGATGATGAGATCCGCGTGACCAAAGCCCAGCTCGGCGAGCGGCTCGACCTTTTGGTCCCACTGGACGAGCTTTTCCTGCACGAGGTCGGTGCCGGTGACGCCAAGGTGGATGCGTCCGGCCGCCAGTTCACGCGGGATCTCACCCGCCGACAGCAGCACAAGCTCGACACCGTCGATGCCCTCGACAGCGCCGGCGTATTCGCGTTCGGACCCGACGCGCCGCAGGCCGACGCCGCGCGCGCCAAACCAGTCGAAGGTCTTGTCCATCAGCCGTCCCTTGGACGGCACGCCCAGCTTGACGCTCATGCCCCGCCCTCCAGATCGACGACCAGCCCTGCGCGGATCACCCCGCCCACGGCCGGGATCTCGGCCCCGCGGCCAAGACGGCGAGTCAGGGCATCGTACCGGCCGCCGGTGGCGATCGGCGGCCAGTCCGGACGTCCCTCGGCCACGAAGCCGAAGACGAAACCGTCGTAGTATTCCATCGAAGACCGGCCGTAGCTGGCCTCGAACGACAGGCTCGCCACATCGACACCGCGCGCCTCGAGCGCGTCGCAGCGGCGCGCGAAACGTTCGACCGCAGGCACGATGGCGGGCATGTCCACGGCAATGTCTCGCAACTGCTCCAGCGCGAACTGGCAGGTCTCGGAGACCTTCAGAAGCGTTTCGAGCAGTTCCACCTGCTCACGCGCAAGCGGGCCGTCGGCGGACTCGTCACGCAGGGCCGCGACACGTTCTGCGATCTCGTCCTCGCCCCTCAGCCCGATCACCGGGCCGGCATCCTTCATCGGATCCGCCGCCGCCAGCAGCGCCTTGCGCGAGGGCGGAACTGGCACGCGGCCCGAGAAGCGGTCCAGCAGCGCCCGAAACCGGCGGGGGCGCCAGAGATGCCGCATCAGCGCGGCCCGGCGCGCACTGGATGCGTCGAGCCCCTCGACCGCGGCCATCAGGATACCGATATCCCCGGTCACCGCCCGCAGCGGCAGTCCCTCGAGCATCTGGGAAAACAGGGCGAAGACTTCTGCATCGGATTCTGCAGCGTCGGTGCGATCAAAGACCTCGTAGCCGACCTGCTGGTATTCCGAGGCGCGCTCCGGATGCTCTTCCTGACGGCGAAAGACCTCACCTGCGTAGGTGTAGCGTGCAGGCTCCGCTCCCTGGGACATGTGCATCTGCACCACCGGCACGGTAAAATCCGGCCGCAGCATGACCTCTCCCTGTACCGGATCGCTGGTCACGTAGGCGCGGGTGCGGATGTCCTCTCCATAAAGGTCCAGCAGAATCTCGGCCGGTTGCAGCACGGCGCAGTCCACCGGAAGCGCACCGGCGGCTTCGAACCGCGCGCGCAGTTCTGCGGCGCGGGCCTTGTTGGCGGCAAGCGTCATGAGTGCAGGTCCAGAATCTCGCGCACCTTCGCGACCAGCTCGGACCGGGGCACCTCGTACTGGCTGGGCCGCTCTTTCCACTCTTCGAGGCTCGCGCCTTCGGCGAGCTTCGCGCCGAGGATCAGGTCCTTGATCTGGATGACGCCGCGATCCTTCTCGTCCCCGCCTTCGATCACCGCCACCGGGCTGCCGCGCCGGTCGGCGTATTTCATCTGGTTGCCGAAGTTCTTGGGATTGCCGAGGTAGACCTCGGCGCGGATGCCGGCCTGGCGCAGCTCCGACACCATCGCCTGGTAGTCCGCCATGCGGTCGCGATCCATGACGGTCACGACGACAGGCCCCTGCGCCGCGCTCGAAATACGTCCCTTCTCGCGCAGGGCGGCCAGCAGGCGGTCGACGCCGATGCTGACGCCCGTGGCGGGCACGGCCTGGCCCGTGAAGCGCTTGACGAGGTCGTCGTAGCGACCGCCACCCGAGACCGAGCCGAACTGGCGCTTGCGGCCCTTCTCGTCGAGGATCTCGAAGGTGAGTTCGGCCTCGAAGACCGGTCCGGTGTAATAGCCGAGGCCACGCACCACGGACGGGTCGATGACGATGCGGTCGGGCCCGTAGCCCTGCGCTTCGAGCAGCCCGGCGATCTGGGCAAGTTCGTCGACGCCTTCGATGCCGACCTTGCTTTCGCCCACGGCGGCGCGAAGATTGGCGAGCGTCTCCTCGGCACTCTCACCCTTGGAGGTCAGGAAGGCCAGGACTGGCTCAGCTTGCGCCTCGTCGAGACCGACGCCGTCGATATAGGCGCCCGAGGCGTCGAGCCGCCCTTTGCCGAGCAGTTCTCGCACCCCCGACTCGCCGACCTTGTCGAACTTGTCGATAGTCCGCATCACGGCTGCGCTGCGGTCCTCGTCATCGGCCAAGCCCATGGTTTCAAGGACCCCGTTCAGGACCTTCCGATTGTTCACCCGGATGATGTAGTCCCCGCGCGGGATGCCGACATGTTCCAGCGTGTCCGAGAGCATGGCGCAGATCTCGGCGTCGGCCGCGACGCTGGCGGCGCCGACGGTGTCGGCGTCGCACTGATAGAACTGGCGATAGCGGCCGGGGCCGGGCTTTTCGTTGCGCCAGACGGGGCCCATGGCGTAACGACGGTAGGGCAGCGGCAGATCGTTGCGGTGCTGGGCGTAGACGCGGGCGAGCGGCGCCGTCAGGTCATAGCGCAGCGCCATCCAGCTGTCGTCCTCGTCCTGCCAGGCAAAGACACCCTCGTTGGGGCGGTCGACGTCGGGAAGGAACTTACCCAGCGCCTCGACGGTCTCAACCGCCGAGCTTTCGAGCGCGTCGAAGCCGTACCGATGGTAGACCTCGGCGATCTGGCGCAGCATCTCGGTCCGCTCGGTGACTTCCGGGCCGAAATAGTCTCGAAAGCCCTTCGGCGTCTGGGCCTTGGGGCGGGGCTGTTTCTTGTCTTTGGCCATGGCGTCGCACCGCTTGATCCGGGTCGCGCACCCTGTAGCGGCTCGGGATCGCAGGGGCAAGGCGATGGCGCGCACCGGGGTGGCGGGGACGCGCAGGGTGTCCCGGGCCGGGACACTCCGCCGATCTATATATTTCAATGACTTACATCGACACTATTGCCAAGCTTTAACTCTTGTCCCGCGAAGCCCTCATGACTTCGTACCCCGCAGGCTTGCGCGCCGGACCCCGGCTGACCACTCAAAAGTCCTGCCAGGTGCTCCCGCCACCACCGCTGGCCTTTGCCACCGTCGGTTGCGGCGCGGGCAGAAGCGGTACCGGGTCCACCTCCATCTGGCTCTCCCAGCCGGTCGTCTGCGATGACACGGGGCCGGCGTCGTGCTCGATCACATTCTGGGGGAGGTCGCGCAGGCGGAAATGCGCCATGAGCCCGCTGAGGATGCCAGCATCCTCCTTCAGAGCCATGCTCGCGGCTGTGGTCTGTTCGACCATGGCGGCGTTCTGCTGGGTGACCTGATCGAGCTGCGTCACACCGACATTGATCTCGGAAATACCGGCGGACTGCTCTTTTGCTCCGTCGGCGATCCCGCGGATCAACTCTGCTACCGAGGTCACGCGCTGCACGATATCCTGAAGCGCCTCCCCCGTCCTGTTGACCTGCGTCACGCCCGCCTCCACATGGCCCGAGCTTTCGTTGATCAACTGTGAAATCTCCTTTGCCGCGTCGGAGGAGCGTTGCGCCAACGCCCTGACCTCGGAGGCAACGACAGCAAAACCGCGCCCCGAATCCCCCGCCCGGGCTGCCTCGACCCCTGCGTTGAGCGCCAGGAGGTTTGTCTGGAAGGCGATGTCGTCGATCAGGGAGATGATGCGCAGGATCGAATCCGACGATTGCTTGATCTGGTCCATGACCCGGATCGATTGCTCAACCACCTCTCCGCTGTGCTCGGCGTTCGAGCGTGCGGCATCCACGGCGGAGGCGACGCCGGCGGCGTTCTCCGAGGCCGAGCCCACGCTCGCCGTCAACTCATCCATTGCCGCGGCGGTTTCCTCGAGCGTGGCAGCCTGGCTTTCGGTACGCCGGGACAGATCGACAGAGGCGCTGCTGATTTCCTCGGCCCGGGAGTGGATACCGCGGGCATTTTCAACGACCGAGGTGATCAGTTCGTCGAGCGTGGTGACCGTCTCGTTGAAGTCGTGGCGCAGGCCCTCGTACTCGGCTGGGAACTCGGTTTCGATCGTGTGGCTGAGATCCCCGCGCGACAACCGTTCCATGCCGGTGCGCAGTTCGGCGACGACACGCGCCTGCTCGGCGGTCTCGCGCTCGCGCTGACGGGTGATCGCGTCCGAATCCCGGAGCTTGTCGCGAAAGCTGAGCAGGTCGCGGCCCAGGCGACCGATCTCGTCACGGCGCTTTGCGACGGGGATCTCACGCTCGTAATCCCCCTCGGAGACCGCCCGCATCGAGTCCATGAACCGGGCCAGCGGCCGCGTCACCGACCGCGCCAGCAGGGCGGAGCCGACAATCAGCGCGGCGATGGCGACAAGAAGCGCAGCGATCACGAAGGCCCGGAGCTTGTCCATCTTGGCGCGAATATCCGAAACGTAGTCGCCGGTTGTCAGCACCAGCCCCCACGGTTCGAAATGCCGGAAGTAGCCCAGCTTTTCCTCGGGCACATCGGAGCCCGGCTTGGCGAAAAAGTAGCGCTGGGCTCCCTCCCCCTCGGCCAGGGCGCGTTCGGTGATGACCTGCGTGATTTTCAACCCGTTGGAATCGGTCAGCCCCGATTGATCCTGACCCGCCATGTCGGGAAGAATCGGGTGCATGATCATCCGCATCCCTTCGTCCTGGACGACGAAGTACCCGTTCCCCTCTGCCCCGAAGCGCATGGCCCCGATGAGCGAAAAGGCCCGTTCGCGCGCTTCGTCCGTCGGGATTTCACCAGCCTCGGCCCGGGCATGGAAATCCTCGAGCACGCTCACGGCGATGTCCATGTTGTCTGCGAGCGCCTCTTCCCGCATTTCGTAGGCGGTATCCACCATGTGCGAAAGCAGGAGGTAAGACAGTGCCGCGGCGAGCGCCGCCGCCATGACCACGATCAGGTAGATCCTGAACGGAATTCGGTAAATCGCTTGAAGCATCCGCGGCGCCCCTGAAGGAAAGATCTCTTCGGGCGCTTCTAGCGCAGGGGGCCTTAACGCAGTGTTGCGCTGACACGAGACACGACGGAGGCGTTTCGGTCATAGCGTCGCAACGAACGGCGAACAGTGCAAATTTTATGGGGAAAAGTGGTAGCCCGTAGGGGAATCGAACCCCTCTTTCCAGGTTGAAAACCTGGCGTCCTAACCGATAGACGAACGGGCCACGCTGTGGTGAGGGGCCTTCTAAGAAATACCGCCGGAGGGCGCAAGACAAAAATTCAGGAAATCGTCATCCCTTTTTCGCGACCTTGCGTAAGGCGGATTAGCGCAGCTTTCCCAGTGGCTTGGAGGGCAGGCAGTCAGGCCGGCGGCTGCGCGGGCGCGGCATCGTCGAGACGCAGCTGCACGCTCCGGCGTCCGCCCCATTCGTTGATCTCGAGTCGACCCGCGAGGTGGAATCGCCCGGCAGCCCCCGCGCTCAGCGCCTGACCCAGCGGACCATCGAAGGCGTTGAAGGCGATGGCGTCGAGCTTTGCGCCCAGCCCGTCGTCGAGTGTCAGCTTGAGGTGCCCCGACCCCACCTGCCGGGCATAGGCGACGCGGGCATCGGTGATGGCAAAGCGCGGCGCGGAGGCGCCCTGCCCGTAAGGACCGGCGCGGTCGAGCTGTTCGACGAGGTCCACGTTGCAGGCGCCGGGCATCATCATGCCGTCGATGCGCAGGTCTGCCGGACCGGCGGTCCCGGCGCCCTGCTTGGCCAGAAGCTCGGTCAGGCGCTCCATGGCCGGTTCGAGCTGATCCCGGGCTACGGTCAGCCCCGCGGCCATGCGGTGGCCCCCACCCTTGAGCAGCGCGCCCTCGGCGGCAAGTTTCTGGATCGACGCGCCGAGATCCACGCCCGCGACCGAGCGGCCCGAGCCCTTGCCCTCGTCCCCGTCGAGGCCGATGACCACCGCCGGGCGGTTGGTGAGCTCCTTGAGGCGCGAGGCGACGATGCCGACCACGCCGGGGTGCCAGCCCTCGCCCGCTGCCCAGACGAGCGGCGCGTCGAGGCCGCGGGCCTCGGCCTGTTCGAGCGCGGCGGCGCGCACGGCGGCCTCGATCTCGCGCCGTTCGGTGTTGAGCTGGTCGAGCTTGTCGGCCAGCGCCTTGGCCTCGTGCTCGGAGGTGCAGGCCAGCAGGCGGGCGCCGAGGTCGGCCTCGCCCACACGGCCGCCGGCGTTCACGCGGGGGCCAAGGACGTAGCCGAGGTGATAGGCGGCGGGTGCGGTGTCGAGGCGGGCCACATCGGCCAAAGCCACCAGCCCCGGCCGGTTGCGGCGCCCCATGACCTTGAGCCCCTGCCGCACCAGCGCGCGGTTCACGCCGATGAGCGGCGCCACGTCGGCCACGGTGGCGAGCGCCACGAGGTCGAGCATGGACATGAGGTCGGGGCCCTTGACGCCCGCCTCGCGCAGCTGGCGCCCGGCCTCGACCAGCATCAGGAATACCACGGTGGCGGCGCAGAGATGCGCGAGGTCGCCGCTTTCGTCCTGGCGGTTAGGGTTCACGACTGCGTGGCAGTCGGGCAGCGTCTCACCGCCCAGGTGGTGGTCGAGCACGACAACCTCGGCCCCCTGCGCGGCGGCGATGGGCTCGTGGCTGAGGGTGCCGCAGTCGACGCAGAGGATCAGGTCGTGGCGCGCGGCCAGGTCGCGCATGGCGGGCACGTTGGGGCCGTAGCCCTCGTCGATGCGGTCGGGGATGTAGAGCGTGGCCTCGCGCCCCATGGCGTGCAGCCAGTCGAGCAACAGCGCGGCCGAGGCGCCGCCGTCCACGTCGTAGTCGGCGAAGATGGCGATGCGCTCGCGCCGCTTGACCGCCTGCAAAAAGCGCGCGGCGGCCTTTTCCATGTCGAGGAGCGAGCGCGGATCGGGGAGCAGGTCCTTGAGACGTGGCTCGAGGAAGCCGTCGGCCGTCTCGGGCAGGACGCCGAGACGGGCGAGGACGGCGCAGAGCGGACGCGGCAGGTTGCAGGCCTGAAGCAGGGCTTCGGCCTGCCGGTCATGCTCGGGGGCCGGGCCGACCCAGCGGCGCCCGGTCAGGGACTGTTCGACACCGAGAAAGCTCACGGCGCCTCCGGCGCACCTTGTCGCATTTGCTGGGGCACGCCGGCGGGCCCTCCGATCAGGTGCTGTGCTGGAAGGGGTTGCGGTAGATCACGCGGCGGACCGAGCCGGTCTTGGAGCGCATCAGGATGGTCTCGGTGGTGATCCAGCCGACCTCGCGCTTGAGGCCCGGCACAAGCGAGCCGTTGGTGACGCCGGTGGCGGCGAAGATCACGTGGTCGGTGACCATGTCGTCGCGGCGGTAGACCTTGTCGAGATCGGTGATCCCGGCCTTGGCGGCGCGGCCCTTCTCGACGTCGTTGCGGAACAGGAGCCGACCAAAGATCTGGCCGCCCATGCACTTGAGCGCCGCTGCGGCAAGCACGCCCTCGGGCGCGCCGCCGGAGCCCATGTACATGTCGATGCCCGTCACCTGCGGTTCGGCGCAGTGCATGACGCCGGCCACGTCGCCGTCGGTGATGAGGCGGATCCCGGCGCCGGTGGCGCGGACCTCGGCGATCATCTCCTCGTGGCGGGGACGTTCGAGAATGCAGACGGTGATGTCACGCTCTTCGCAGCCCTTGGCCTTGGCCAGCGCAGTGACGCGCTCGGAGGGCGACATGTCGAGCGAGACCACGTCCTCGGGGTAATTGGGGCCGACGGCCAGCTTGTCCATGTAGACGTCGGGGGCGTGCAGCATCGAGCCGCGCGGGCCCATGGCGATCACGGTGAGCGCGTTGGGCATGTCCTTGGCGGTGAGCGTCGTGCCCTCGAGCGGGTCGAGCGCAATGTCCACGCCGGGGCCATTCCCGTTGCCGACCTCTTCGCCGATGTAGAGCATCGGCGCCTCGTCGCGTTCGCCCTCGCCGATCACGACCACACCCTTGATGTCGAGCAGGTTCAGCTGCTCACGCATGGCGTTGACGGCGGCCTGGTCGGCGGCTTTCTCGTCACCGCGGCCGACCCATTCGGCACTCGCAATCGCGGCCTGTTCGGCGACCCGGGCCAAGCCCAGTGAAAGCATGCGGTCATTGAAATCTGTGGGCGTCGACATGGGAAAATCCTTCAAATGGCCACTTGATGCGATCTAGCCCGCGGCCGCGTCGCGACACAAGGGTGGCGGGCCGATATCCGCTCAGACTTGCTCGATGCGCAACACGACCGGTTCGCCGGAAACCACACCGGTGGCAGGCAGCGCCGAGATGGCATCGTCGAGCGCGGCGCGGGTCGTCTTGTGGGTGACGATCAGGACCGGCGCGGTGTTCTCATCGTGGCGGTACTGGCGCATGCGGTTGATCGAGATGCCCGCCTCGCCCAGCACGGTGGCGACACGCGCCAGGGCGCCCGGTTTGTCCAGCAGGGACATGCGCAGGTAGTAAGGCGCGGAGGTGGTGGCGCGCGCCGGCGTGGAGGGCGTGAGCGAGGTGGCGGGCTGCCCGAAGGTCGAGAGCCGCGTGCCACGTGCGATGTCGAGAATGTCGCCCATCACCGCGCTGGCCGTGGGGCCCTCGCCCGCGCCAGCGCCGCGCATGACGATCTGGCCGACCTGGTCGCCCTCGACCACCACCATGTTGGTGCCGCCCGACAGCTGGCCCAGCGGCGAGGTCGCGGGCACGAGGCAGGGTGCCATGGTCTGTTCGAGACCGCGCCCGGTCATGCGGCTGACACCCAGCAGCTTGATGCGGAAGCCCATGTCGCCCGCCTGGCGGATGTCCTCGATGGTAACGCGGCCGATGCCTTCGAGCTCCACCGCCTCGAAGTTGACCTGCGTGCCGTAGGCGATGGAGGCGAGCAGCGCGAGCTTGTGGCCGGCATCGATGCCGCCCACGTCAAGCTCGGGGTCGGCCTCGAGAAATCCGAGGCTGTCGGCCTCGTCAAAGGCCTGCTGATAGGTCAGCCCGGCCTCTTCCATGCGGGTCAGGATGTAGTTGCAGGTGCCGTTCATCACGCCCATGACGCGCAGGATGTCGTTGCCGGCAAGCCCCTCGGTCAGCGCCTTGATGATCGGGATGCCGCCGGCGACGGCGGCCTCGAAGCGCAGGACGGCGCCCTTGGTCTCGGCCAGTTCGGCCAGCGACTGACCGTGGTAGGCCAGCAGTGCCTTGTTGGCGGTGACCACGTCCTTGCCCGCGTTGAGCGCGGCCTCGGTCGCGGCCTTGGCGGGACCGTCGCTGCCGCCCATGAGTTCGACGAAGACGTCGATGTCGTCACGGGTGGCCAGCGCCACGGCGTCGTCTTCCCAGGCGTAGTCCGAGAGGCTCACGCCGCGGTCCTTGTCGCGGTTGCGGGCGGCGACGGCGCTGATCTCGACATGCCGGCCGCTGCGATCGGCGAGGAGCTGGGCCTTCTGCCGGACGATCTTGACGACCCCGGCACCGACGGTGCCGAGACCCGCGATTCCAAGACGCAACGGTTCCGTCATGCTGTCCCACTCCTTGGCTTGTTGGTCTTGGCGGGCTTAGCCCCCCCGCCCGGGATGTGCAACGGCGCGCGCAGTCAGGAGGCGTCGACACCGGCATCGAGGCGCGATCGCGCATCAGGATCGATCACTTCGCCCCGCAGGGCATCCGCACGGCGGCGCAGGGCCTCGGTCCGCGCATCCACCCCCTCGGCCACCTCGGGGGTGGCCCGGGGCGGCGGGGCATCCAGCAGCCCAGAAAGCGGCAGCAGTTCCGGATAGGGTGCCTCGGACACGCCGGGGGTCGCCGTCGCGTCGAGCTCCGGGAACTGGGTGCAGGCGCAGAGGCCGAGCACCCCTGCGAGGGCGGAAAACTGGCGCATGGCGGCTCCTTGTAGCGCCTTGATGCCCCAGCGGCGGGGGCACGGCAAGGCGTCAGGGCGCGGTCTGGATGCTCTCGAGATACTCCAGCAGCGCCACCATGCGGCGCGGCGTGGGCGTCTGCGTGCCGTCGCCGGTGTCGAGCGGGATCAGGTCCCCCTGCAGCAGCGCCCCGAACTCGGGCATGCCCGGGCCATCGTAGGCGTCGTGGGTATAGCCGTCGATCTTGGACAGAACCTGAGCGCGCGGGAAGGTCCCGTCGTTGCGCGCGGCGATGCGGGTGAGGTCGGCGGCGACAAGCCCCATCTCCTCGGCCAGGTCACCGCCACCGGTGCCCGAGGGCCCGTGACAGGCGGCGCAGTACTGCATGTAGAGCGCGCGGCCGTCCTGCGGCTGGGGCATCTCGGCCTGGGTGCAGGCGACGAGGGCAAGCGCCCCGGCGCAGGCGGCGGTCATGATCCTGTACATCTTTGTCCTCCCTCTCGTGTCATCATGTCTGGCCGGCAGGGTCTCAGGCCCAGGCCGGTGTCGCCTTGACCTGAATCACGCCGACACCGGACGGGAACAGGGGGCAGAAGGTCGCGCGGCGCGCCTTTGCCGTCAGGCCTCGCGCAGGTGGCCGGTTTCCAGGTGCAGGCGCCGGTCCATGCGCGCGGCGAGTTCGAGGTTGTGCGTGGCGATGAGGGCCGAGAGCCCGGTCTCGCGTACGAGCGTCATCAGCGCGGCGAAGACCCGGTCCGATGTCTCGGGATCGAGGTTGCCGGTGGGCTCGTCGGCGAGCAGCAGCTTCGGCGTGTTGGCCATGGCCCGGCAGAAGGCGACGCGCTGCTGTTCGCCGCCCGAAAGCGCCGCGGGACGGTGATCGGCGCGCGGCAGCACGCCGACGATGTCGAGCAGCTCCTTCGCGCGGGTTTCAGCCGCACGGCGCGGCGTGCCATCGGCCAGCTGCGGCAGGACCACGTTCTCGAGCGCCGTGAACTCGGGCAGCAGGTGGTGGAACTGGTAGACGAAGCCCACCGAGGCCCGGCGCACGCGGGTGCGGTGACGGTCGGCGGCGTCCTGCATCGCCTCGCCAGCAATCTCGACCTGGCCACTGTCGGGCAGGTCGAGCAGGCCCGCGATGTGCAGCAGGGTCGATTTTCCGGCGCCGGAGGGCGCGACCAGCGCCGTCACCTCGCCCCGGGCCAGCGCGAGATCGACGCCGCGCAGGACGTGCACCTCGCCCGGGAGCCCGCGGTTGTAGGCCTTTTCGATGCCGCTCAGCTTGAGGACGGTTTCACTCATAGCGCAGCGCCTCCACCGGGTTGAGCCGCGCCGCGCGGCGGGCGGGGAAGATGGTGATGACGAAGCTGAGACCAAGCGAGAGCGCCACGGCGCTGAGCAGATCGGGCCAGCGCAGTTCGGCCGGCGGGAAGAAAAACCCCGACTGTTCCAATGCGCTGCGCCCGCTGCCGGTGAGCAGGTCGACGATGGCGTAGACGCTTTCGATGTTGAGCGAGAAGAGCACGCCCAGCGCCACGCCGCAGGCGGTGCCGATCACGCCGATCGAGGCGCCGACGATGAAGAAGACCCGCATGATGGCGCCCTCGGTCAGGCCGATGGTGCGCAGGATGCCGATGTCCCGGCCCTTGTTCTTCACCAGCATCACGAGACCCGAGATGATGTTCATGGTGGCGATGAGAACCAGAATCGCGAGCAGGATGAAAAGCGCCTGATCCTGCATGGCGATGGCCTGCAGCGCCGCGCCCGAGGCGTCTTCCCAGGTCCAGATGATCGCCCCTGCCCCGGCGGCCTGCTGGATCGGGCCGGAGAGCTGCCCGGCCTCTTCGGGGTTGGCGAGGATCACCTCGAGCTCGTCGGCGGTGCCTTCGCGGTCGAAGTAGAGCTGCGCCTCGGTGAAGGGCATGTAGACGCGGGTCCGGTCGATGTCGGGCCGCCCGGCATTGAAGATATAGGTGACCTCGTAGGCCTTGATGCGGGGGCTGGTGCCGAAGGCGGTCTTGACTCCGTTGGGCGAGATCAGGCGCAACTCGTCGCCCAGGTCCACGCCCAGCGACCGCGCGATGCCCGACCCGATGGCGATGCCCTCGCCGAAGCGGGACAGATCCCCGCGCGAGGTTTCGGGATCGGTGACGGCAGGGATGTCGGCCAGATCGTCGGCGGCGATGCCGAAGACCTCGACCCCCGAATTCCGCCCGCCTGCGGTGGCCATCACCTGTCCCTTGACCAGCGGCGCCACCCGTTCGACGCCCGGCACCTCGGCCACGCGGTCGGCCATGGCCTCGTGATCAGGGATCGTGCGCACCGCCTGCCCGGCCTCGTTCGTGCGGGTCGTGTGGTAGACAGTGACATGGGCGTTGGCGCCGAGGATCGTGTTCACGAATTCGGTCCGGAAGCCCGAGCGCACCGCGAGGGTCGCGACCAGCGCGAAGACCGCCAGCGTGATGCCGATGAGGCTGATCCAGGTCATGACGCTCACGCCGCCTTCGGCGCGCCGGGCCCGCAGGTAGCGCCAGGCGATCATCCACTCAAAGGGGGCAAAGGGCGCGGGAGTTCGGGACATGGGGGCCTCGTGGCGAAATCCGCGCGAAACTGGCCTTTTGCCGGACGGGGGTCAACCTATGTCCCCTTGCAGACACGTATCGGAAGGGAGACCGGCATGCACATCCTGGTGATCGGGGCGAGCCGCGGCATCGGCCGCGCGACGGTACGAGAAGGTCTGCAACGGGGGCACCGCATCCGGGCCTTTTCGCGCAGCGCAGACGACATTCCCCAGCAGGAGGGGCTGGAGCCCTTCGCGGGCGACGCGACCGACCCTGCCGACGTGGCCCGTGCGCTCGAAGGGGTCGACGCGGTGGTGCTTGCGCTGGGAATCCAGGAAGGCCTGTCGATGCTCTGGCAGGAGGTCACGCTGTTTTCCGACGCGACCTCGGTGCTGATCCCCCTGATGGAAGCGCAGGGGCCCGACCGGCTGATCTGCGTGACGGGAATCGGCGCGGGCGACAGCCGCAGCGCGCTCAGCAGCGTGGAGCGGCTGGGACATTCGGTGCTTCTGAGCAAACCTTACGCCGACAAGACCCGGCAGGAGGAGATGATCCGCGCCTCGGGCCTTCGCTGGACGCTGGTGCGGCCGGTGATCCTGACCAACGGCAGCGCGACGCACCGCTACAAGGTGCTGACAGAGCCCGCGGACTGGCGCATGGGCGTGATCAGCCGCACCGACGTGGCGCATTTCCTGATTACCGCGGCCGAGGACGACACGACGGTGGGCACCGCCCCGGTTCTCACGCGCTGAGGGGCGGTTTTCGGGAACGGGCTTGCGCGCAGAGAAACCTTGCGGCAAGGCCGCGCGTCTATGACCCTCCCGAAGTCGCGGCACATCGCCGTTGCGCCATCACAGAGTAGCTGCATATTTCATCCATGACCGGCCCCCGCTTCACCGACCTGATCGCCCGCCTTCCCGAAACCGTGCCCTTCGTCGGCCCCGAGGGCATGGAGCGCGACCGCGGTGCGCGGTTCTCGGCCCGGCTGGGCGCGAACGAATCCGTCTTTGGCCCTTCGCCCTTCGCCATCGCCGCCATGCAGGACGAGGTGGGCGAGATCTGGAAATATGCGGATGCGACGCAGCATGACCTGAAGGGCGCCCTGTCCGAGCGTCTGGGCTGCACAACCGAGAACCTGGTCCTCGGCGGCGCGGGCATCGACGGGCTTCTGGGCAATCTCGTGCGGCTGCTGGTGGCGCCGGGGGATGCGGTGGTGACCTCGGAAGGCGCCTACCCCACCTTCAACTACCACGTGGCGGGCTTTGGCGGCGTGCTGCACAAGGTGCCCTATCGCGACGACCGCGAGGATGCAGAGGCGCTTTTCGCCAAGGCCGCCGAGGTCGATGCGAAGATCGTCTACCTTGCCAATCCCGATAACCCGATGGGCAGCTGGCACGAGGGGCGCGGGCTTGAACGCGCGCTCGACGCCCTGCCCGAGGGCTGCATGCTGGCGCTGGACGAGGCCTATATCGAGTTCGCCCCCGAGGGCACCGCGCTGCCGGTGGCCTACGACGATCCGCGCGTGATCCGTTTGCGCACCTTCTCCAAGGCCTATGGCATGGCGGGTGCGCGGGTGGGCTATGCCATCGGCGCGCCGGGGCTGATCCGCGCCTTCGACCGCGTGCGCAACCATTTCGAGATGAACCGCCCCGCTCAGGTCGGGGCGCTGGCGGCGCTTGAGGACGACACCTGGCTGCGGGAAGTGCTGCGCCTTGTCGAAGAGGCCAAGGCCCGCATCGGCGAGATCGCCATCGAGAACGGTCTTGTGCCGCTGCCCTCGGCCACCAACTTCGTGGCAATCGACTGCGGTCGGGACGGCGATTTTGCGCGCAAGGTCCTCAGTGCGCTTCTGGACGAGGGGATCTTCGTGCGGATGCCGGGCGTCGCGCCGCTGGATCGCTGCATCCGGATCTCGGCCGGCGCCCCCGCCGACCTCGACGCGCTGGCAACCGCGCTGCCGCGCGCGCTCATGCGTGCCCAGGAAGCGGGCTGACAGGCGCCCCGCTGCCCCGTCTTGCGGCAATCGCGGGGCCGGGGCAGAATTTGGTCGTGGCGCGGGGCAGCCAGTCTGCCCCCAGCGCCGTTAGGAGCTCGTAGAGAGACCTGTCGGAGGATGGTTCCGATGAACAGCCCGTTTCCCGGGCGCGTGGAGGACTACACCCGCGCCTGCCTTGTCCTGATCTTCGTCAACCTGCTCTGGGTCTTTGCGCTGATCTGGGCGACATGGGGTTTCTTTCCCGCCCTGCTGCTGGGCGTGGTTCTGAACCACGCGATCACGCGTCTCGGCCCGATCCGCGCACGGCGGCAGCGCGAGGCCATCCGCCGCGGCAAGGGCCGGCCTGATCGGACCGAGGCCCCACGCGGCTAGGCGCTCACTCGGCGGCGGTCTCCTGCCAGTCCTGCTGCGCGTTGGCCATGCTGGCCTCGGCCACGACCTCGGCCGCCGCGGCGACACCGCCCGGGGCGTGGGGGATCGACAGCGCCTTGAGCCCCGCCTCGACCGTGCCCAGCAGGCCCAGCACCATATGCGCGTTGACGTGCCCCATGTGACCGAAGCGGAAGAAGCCGGTGCCCTTGGGATCGTCGGGCTCGGACATGCCGAGACCGATGCCAAGCACCACCCCGGTCTGCCGGTCGGTCCATTCGCGCAGCTTCGATCCCAGCGGCGCGCCAAGGCGCAGGGCCGTGACCGCGTGGCTGCGCTGCCCCGGATCGGCGATGTTGAGCCGCATGGGCCCGTCCTCGCCCCAGCGCTCGGCTGCGGCCCAGATCGCGCGGGCCAGCGTCGCGTGGCGGCGCCAGATGGCCTCCAGCCCCTCTTCCGCGATCATGTCGAGCGAGGCGCGCAGGCCGTAAAGGTGATGCGTCGGCGCGGTGCCGCCGAAATACTGGTAGAAGGCTTCCGGGTCGGCGCGCGGTGACCAGTCCCAGTAGCGGCTCACGCGCGGCAGGCGGGCACGCGCCTCAGCGGCACGGTCGTTGAAGAAGACGAAGGACAGGCCCGGCGGCACCATCAGGCCCTTCTGCGAGCCCGCAACCATCACGTCCGCCCCCCAGGCGTCCATCTCGAAGCGGTCGCAGCCGAGCGAGGCGATGCAGTCGACCATCAGCAGCGCCGGGTGGCCCGCATCGTCGAGCGCCGCCCGGACCGGCCCGATCTCGCTGCGCACGGAGCTCGAGGTGTCGACGTGCACGACCATGACGGCCTTGATCTCATGCGCGGTATCAGCGCGCAGGCGCTCGGCCACGCGGTCAGGGTCGACGGGCGACTGACGGCCGAAATCCATGATCTCGGTCTCGATCCCGAGACAGTCGGCCATCTCGGCCCAGCCGTGACCGAAGCGGCCGTTGGCACAGACAAGCACCTTGTCGCCGGGCGCGACGGTGTTCGACAGCGCCGCTTCCCAGGCGCCGTGGCCGTTGGCGATGTAGATCGCGACCTTGCCATTGGTGCGGGCCACGGCCTTGAGTTCGGGGATCATGCCGTCAACCAGGTCGGGCAGCGCACCCTCGTAGATGTTGGGCGCCGCCCGGTGCATCGCCTGCAGCACCGCGTCAGGAATCACCGAGGGACCGGGAATGGCAAGATAGGTGCGTCCGTGGGCCAGCGACATCTCGTTCTCCTTCGCAGCGCCGCGAGATGGCGGCCTGTCCGTAATACGCCTGAAGCCCGCTCCGTCAATGGCGCGCTTGCCAGCCTTGGCCCATCCGGATAGACCGCCCGCTCGAGACAACAGGAAGCGTGCCATGCTGCCGAAACTCTGGTCGCGGCTCGACAAGGCCGAGCGGCGCGTCCGCCGCTCCTTCGGGACCGACATCACGGATCCGTCCGCGCGCCGCTGGTCGCGCTTCCACTACCACGTGTTCGACCATGCCTTCCTGCGCACCTTCTGGACCAACTTCTGGCAGGTCGCGCCCGGGGTCTGGCGGTCGAACCAGCCCACCCATGCCCGCTTCGAGAAATACGCCGCCATGGGCATCCGCACGGTGGTGAACCTGCGCGGCGAAGAAAAGCGCGCGCACTACCTGTTCGAGGAAGAAAGCTGCCGCAAGCTCGGGCTCAAGCTCGTGAATGCCAAGCTCTGGGCCCGCAAGGCGGCGCCGCGCGAACGGCTCGTCGGGGTCATCGACGCGCTGCGCGCCGCCGAAAAGCCGCTGGTCTTCCACTGCAAGTCGGGCGCGGACCGGGCCGGTTTCGTCGCGGCGATGTACCTCATGATTTTCGAGGACCTGCCGGTGCAGGTCGCCCGCAAGCAGCTTGGCCTCAAGTACATCCACCTCAAGAATACCAAGACCGGGGTCCAGGACTACATCCTCGACATCTATGAGGCGCGGCTGGCGCATGGCGAGATCGGGTTCGAGGACTGGATCCGCCGGGAATACCGTGCCAATCCCATTCAGGCGGGTTTCGTGGAGCGCCGCACCCCCGCAGAGATCGCGAAAGAGCTGAAGCTTGACTGACGAGACGAGCCGCCCACCCCGCGACCTGTTCCTCTGGCTCTGGCGGAACTACCTGATCCGCCATTGGAAGATCATGGCCGTGGCCATGGTCTTCATGTCGATCGAGGGCGGCATGTTCGGCATGCTGAGCTGGATCATGAAGCCGATGTTCGACGACGTGCTTGTCGGCGGCAATGCCTCGGCGCTGATCTGGGTCGGCCTCGCGGTGCTGGCCATCTTCAGCGCACGCGGCGTGGCGAGCGTCATCCAGAAGGTGCTGTTGACGCGGCTCTCGCAGCTCAGCCTGGCCCACATCCGCAATGACATGCTGAGCCATCTGCTGACGCTGGACGTGTCCTTTCACCAGATTCACGGGCCCGGCCACCTGATCCAGCGGGTCGAAGGTGACGTGGGCGCCATCCAGAAAGTCTGGAACGCCATCATCACCGGGGCCGGGCGCGATGTGATCGCGCTCATTTCGCTCTTCGGGGTCGCCATGTCCATCGACTGGCTCTGGACGCTGATCGCGCTGGTCGGCGTACCGCTACTGATCCTACCCGCCGCAGTGCTGCACCGCTTCGTGCGCGGCAACGCCCGGCGCACGCGCGACATCGCGGCGGGGCTTTCCGACCGGCTGAACGAGGCCTTCCTCGGTGTGATCCCGGTCAAGCTGAACCGCCTCGAACGCTACCAGAGCGACCGCTACCAGGCCCTGACGGACCAACGCGTGCGGATGGAGACGCTTTCGACCGCGGGCACGGCCTCGCTTCCGGCGCTGATCGACATCATGTCGGGCGTGGGATTTCTTGCCGTGCTCTGGCTCGGCGGGGGCGAGATCATCTCGGGCGAGAAGACCGTGGGCGACTTCATGTCCTTCTTCACCGCTGTGGGCCTCGCCTTCGAACCGCTGCGCCGGCTCGGCAACGTGTCGGGCGTCTGGCAGGTGGCCGCTGCCAGCATCGAGCGTATCCGCGAGATCCTCGAGACCCGCCCCGCCCTGCGCGACCCCGACCACCCGGTCAAGGCGCCCGAGGGCGTCCCGGACATCGCCCTGCGCGACGTGAAGCTCAACTACGGCGGCATGCCGGTCCTGCAGGGGCTGAGCCTCGACGCCCCCGCCGGCAAGACAACCGCCCTCGTCGGCGCGTCCGGCGCGGGCAAGTCGACGGTCTTCAACCTGCTGACGCGGCTTGTGGACCCCGACAGCGGCGAGGTCCTGATCGGCGGCTGCCGCGTCGGCGACATGCGCCTTGCCGACCTGCGCGGCATGATATCGGTCGTGAGCCAGGATGCGCTGCTCTTCGACGAGACGCTGCGCGAGAACATCCTGCTGGGCTCCGAGGGCGTGACGGAAGAACGGCTCCAGACCGCGCTCGACGCCGCGCATGTCACGGATTTCCTGCCACGGCTCGAAAAGGGTCTGGATTCGCCCGTCGGCCCCCGCGGCAGCAGTCTTTCCGGCGGCCAGCGTCAGCGGGTGGCCATCGCCCGCGCGATCCTGCGAGACACGCCGATCCTGTTGCTGGACGAGGCCACAAGCGCGCTCGACACGCATTCCGAGGCCATCGTGCAGGCGGCGCTGGAACGGCTCAGCGTAGGCCGCACGACGCTGGTGATCGCGCACCGGCTGTCCACCGTGCGCAACGCCGACAACATCATCGTGCTCAACAACGGGCAGGTGGTGGAACAGGGCACCCATACCGATCTGGTGGCCCGCGGCGGCGCCTATGCCGACCTTCAGCGGCTTCAGCTTCAGGACAGCCCCGAGGACTAGCGCCGGTATCGGGCCGCCAGGCTTTCCGGATCGCACCCGGCAAGGTAGCCCGTCAGCGTCGAAAGGTTCCGCCCGCCCCGGCGCAGCCAGCCCTGGCTGCGGTACTTCTCGGCGCTCGTTGTCGCGACGCCCTGCAGGGGCCGCAGGCTGCGGCCGAGCTTTCGGGCCAGCGCCACGTCCTCCATCAGCGGGATGTCGCGATAGCCGCCGGCGGCCTCGTAGGTGGCGCGGTCGATCAGCAGGCCCTGGTCGCCGTACGGCAGGTTGAACAGGCGCGAGCGCAGGTTGGCCCACGCGGCCACGGCGCGCGGGGCCAGCCCCTCGGCATCGAAGCGCAGGCGCCAGTACCAGGCCCCGGGCGCATCGAGCACGCCGTCGACCTCGTCCGACCAGCGCGGCGGCAGCACGGTATCCGCGTGCAGCACCAGAAGCCATTCGGCGTCGGCCGCGGCGGCCACGCCCCGGCGCAGCTGACCGCCCCTCGAGGGCGCGCCCGTCACGATGCGGGCCCCGGCCTCCTCGGCGATGTCGAGCGTGCGGTCGCGGGATCCGCCGTCGCTGATCACGAGCGAGCGAATCAGTCCCGCCGAAAGCCCCTCGAAGAGGGCGTTCAGCGCAACGGGAAGCACGGTCTCCGCGTTGAGAGTTGGAATGATGACGGAAATCGGGGCGCGCGTTCGGGGCAAGTGATGGCCTGTAAGCTGGTCTCCGCCGCCCCTATATGTCACAAAACCCGGAAAGAGGAGAGGACATGTCGGAAACTGAACGCACCATCCTGCGGGTCAGTGGCCCGGAAGCAGGACCCTTCCTGCAAGGACTTGTCACCAACGACGTGGACCGGCTGAAGGACGGCATGGTCTATGCCGCCCTGCTCACTCCCCAAGGCAAGTACCGTGCCGATTTCTTTCTCGTCCCCAGCGGAGAGGACATCCTTCTCGACGTGTCCAGCGCTCAGGTTGCCGATCTGAAGAAGGCGCTGACGATGTATAAGCTCCGCTCCAAGGTCGAGATCACCGAAACCGACATCACTGTCAGCCGCGGCACGGGCGTGCCGCCCGAAGGTGCCTTCACCGATCCGCGCGATCCGCGCATGGGCTGGCGCGGCTACGACGGTCAGCCGGGCGAGGACGCGGACTGGGATGCGCTGCGCGTCGCCGCCTGCATTCCCGAGGCCGGAATCGAGCTTACGCCGGACAGCTTCATTCTCGAGGCGGGATTCGAACGTCTCTCGGGTGTGGATTTCCGCAAGGGGTGCTATGTTGGTCAGGAAGTGACCGCCCGGATGAAGCACAAGACGGAACTGCGTAAGGGCCTGACCCGTGTCGACGTGGAAGGCAGCGCGCCGGTAGGCACCGACATCGACGCCGGCGGCAAGGCCGCGGGCAAACTGTTTACCCAGGCGGAGGGCGCAGGCATCGCATACCTGCGCTTCGACCGCGCAGGAGAGGACATGCGCGCCGGCGAGGCCCGCGTGGATTATCGCCCATGACCACCGAACTTCAGGAAAGCTGGTACGCCGAGGTCGCGGCCGTCTTCGGGTCAGAAGTGGCCGAAACGAAGCCTGTCCAGGGCGGCGACATCTCGGAGGTGCTGCACGTCCGGCTCGAGGATGGCCAGGAACTGGCCGTCAAGCGCGGGCCCTACGTCGGCACCGAGGCGCGCATGCTTCAGGCCATGTCTGTCGCCGGCGCGCCGGTGCCGACCGTTCTCCATCAGGGGGGCCGCCTGCTCTGCCTCGACTGGCTCGACGAGACCGGCGCCTCTCCGGCGGGCTGGAAGGCGCTCGGCAAGGGTCTGCGCATCCTGCACAACGTCGAAAGCGGCGAATACGGCTGGATCGAGGACTATTCGCTCGGCGGCGTTCCCATGCTCAACGGCGCGCAGGAAGACTGGCCCAGCTTCTGGGCCGAGAACCGCCTCATGCCGATGACCGAGGGCATCCCGCGCGATCTTGCCGCCCGGGTCTACACGCTCGCCCGCACGCTGGGCGACCGCCTGCCCGAGAAACCGCAGGCCGCGCTGCTGCACGGCGACATGTGGTCGGGCAACGCGCTGTTCTCGGGCAAGGAAGCCTGGCTCATCGACCCCGCCTGCTATCACGGCCACGCCGAGGTCGACCTTGCCATGCTGGAACTCTTCGGCACGCCCGACGCCGCCTTCTGGGACGGCTACGGCAGCGAGGAACCCGAACGTTCCGAGCGTACGGCCGTCTACCAGCTCTGGCCCGCGCTCACGCACCTGCGACTCTTCGGCGAAAGCTACCGCGGCATGGTCGAGCGCCTGCTCGATTCGGTCGGGGCCTGACGCGGCCACCCGAAAAAGTTGCCAGGAAGTAAAAAGGGGCTCCCGCCATCACGCGGGAGCCCCTGTCAATTCTACCTGCCGGAGCGGGCGACGTGCGCCTCTGCCCCGGTTGCACCAGATCAGGCGCGCTCGGCGTATTCCATGGTTTCGGTGTTCACGACGATAGCTTCATCCTGTCCGACGAAAGGCGGCACGGTGATGCGCACGCCGTTGTCGAGCACTGCGGGCTTGAAGCTGTTGGCCGCCGTCTGGCCCTTCACGACCGGCTCGGTCTCGGCCACGGTGCAGGTCACCTTCTGCGGCAGCGTCGCGTTGAGCGCCTCGGCCTCGTAGAATTCCACGACGATCGTCATCCCGTCCTGAAGGAAGGGGCGGCGTTCTCCAAGAATTTCGGCCGGCAGTTCAACCTGTTCGAAGGTCTCTGCGTCCATGAAAACAAGCATTCCGTCGGTCTCGTAGAGGAATTGCATGTCCTTCTGTTCAAGCCGGACGCGCTCAACCTTGTCGGCACTGCGGAAACGTTCGTTCAACTTGGAACCGTTACGAAGGTTGCGCAGTTCGACTTGAGCGAAGGCCCCGCCCTTGCCCGGTTTCACGTGATCGACCTTCACAGCAGCCCAAAGACCGCCGCTGTGTTCGAGAACGTTGCCGGGTCGGATTTCGTTTCCGTTAATCTTGGGCATCTGGCTTAACCGTGGCGAAAGGTTGATGGCATGTTGAGCGCCCCTATATCTGGCAAGCATCCGACTGACAAGTCGACCGCATCTCTGCAGCTTCGCGCGAGAGCTATGCAATGAACGCAATGGTGTCTTGCACTTTCGGTGTATCAGAATCGGGGCGAATGCTCCATAACGCGCCGTACGCCGGAGAAAACGAGAGCAATAACGATAGGTCGAAGTATGAAGGATTCTGTTGACGGCACCGCATTCAATGCGGAGCAAGGCAATCGTGCGCGCAAGCTTTTCGCTGCGGTTGTCCTGGCTGCCCTGGACGATGCGATCGCCGACGACAAGAAATATGGCAATGGCCCCGAGCAGATCGCCCGTTGGGCGCGGTCGCGCGACGGGCGTGAAGTGTTGTCCTGCGCCGGCATCGACCCCACCGAGCGCGTGGTGAGTGGACTGATGGAGTTCGTCTCCAAGGGTGTCCGCACCTCGGTCGCACTCTCGCGTGAGGAAAGCGAGCGTCGCAACGCAGCACAGCAGGCCGAAGCCGCCTGATCCCAGGTGGCTTTGCCAAAAACAAAAAATGCGCCCCGATCAGGGGCGCATTTTTTCTTGTCCGGTCCTCAGGATCGGCTCAGTGATATTCGCCGCTCAGCAACACACGGCGGATCTCGCGGCGCACCAGCTTGCGCACGTTCCGGGTGATGCGCTCGCCCAGCTCCCCCTGTAGCTCCTCCCGCAGCACCTGCTCCACGAGCGGGCGCAGCGTCTCGGCATCCGGTAGTTCCGGCGTCGCCGTTGGCGCGCTCTGTTCGGCAGCAGTGTCATCGCGCTCGGGGCTGGCAACGAAAGCCTCCGGAGGCGGCGTGTAGGGCCCCGCCTGAGGCGGTGCATGTGTCTCCGGCGCCCCTGCCCCGGCGTCTTCCTGAGGGATCGTCTCGGGCCTCGTCCAGAGCGCGTCACCGCCCTCGGTCACGAAGCCGGCGTTCTCGGCTTCGGCCTCGGGAAGATCGTCGCGCCAGCCTTCGCGCGGGGTCTGGCGGCTGAGCACGCTTTCGAGCGCGGCCACCTTGCTGGCAAAGCCCTCATTGCCGGGACGCTCTTCGGAGACATGGATCATCGGTGCTTCGGGAATGTCCACGGCGGGCGCGTCCGTATCGTCGGGGGCCTCGGCCATCTCGCCGATGACACGGCCCACCTCGTCCTCGACCACGCTGTCGATCATGCCGACAGGGCCGCCGGCCTTCTGCTCCGCCTCGAGCTTCTCTTCGGGCACGCGATACGACGGACCGAGGATCAAACGCTCGAGCGATCCGTCGTTCTTCTTGCGCGTCGCGAATTCGCCATCGGGGGCAAACCGCGCATCCTGCGTCAGCAATCTGCGGATAGAGGACAGCACATCCTCGATCCCCACCTTCGTCACCGGGTCAGACATTTTTTTTCACCGCTCTCGCCTCTTGCGGTAGTTTAACCGCAAGAGGCCGAGGGGCACAACATGGCCCGGCGCCGTCAGCGCCCGATCGCCTCGAGCACGCGATCCAGCTCGCGGCCCTGGCTGGACAGGCCCGCGGGCGCATCCTTGACGAGCGAGTAATAGGCCGAGGGATCGTAGATCGGCACGTTGAGCTGCAGCGACCGCGCCGTCAGTTCGCCGATGGCCGAAAGCACAGCATAGGCGGCAATCGTCTCGTCCACCTGGGCCGAGATCAGCGTGTTGCGCGCATCGAGGAGTTCCTGCTCCGCGTCGAGCACGTCGAGCGTCGTCCGCTGACCGAGCGTGGCCTCTTCGCGCACGCCGTCGAAGGCCACCGAAGCCGCCCGGACCTGGTCGCGCGTCGCCTGGATGCTGGCACGTGCGACACGCAGCGAGGCATAGGCGTTGGTCACGCGCTGTTCGATGGCCCGGCTGGTGTTGATCAGCCCGGCGCGCGCCTGATCCCGCTGCGCCCGCGCCCGGCGGACCTGCGAGGGCAGTGCCCCGCCCTGGTAGATCGGGCCGCTGGCGCCCAGCGTGATCGTACCGCTGCGCGAATAGTCGTCGTTGTCGAAGTTCTCGGTGATGCCGTACTCGCCGCGCAGCGACACGCGTGGCTTGCTCGCGGTCTCGGCGATCATCACGCCAAGCTCGGCGGCGGTCACGTTGTGCTGGACCGCCTCGAGATCGGGGTGATTGGCCAGCGCGATGCGCTGCGCCTGCTCGATCGAGGGCGGGATGCTGGGCAGACCCTGCGGCGCGACAAGGCCTCCCGGCGGATCGCCGACCGCAGCCTCGTATTCCGCGCGGGCCTGTTCCAGCTGGCCCTGTGCCGCGGCAAGCGCGCTGCGGGTGCCGGAAAGCCGCGCCTCGGCAAGCGCGACGTCGGTCCGCGTCACTTCGCCCACCTCGAACCGCTCGCGCGCGGCGCGCAGTTCCTGGGTGATGACGCGGGTGTTGTTCTGCCGCAGCTCGACCTGGTCCAGCGCCCGGCGCACCTCCATGAAGGCCTGAACCGCGCGCAGCAGCACCTGCTGCTCGACCGAGACGAGGTCGGCGCGGGTGGCCAGCACGGATTCCTTGCTGAGGTCGATGTTCAGCCGACGGTTGCCCGCATCGTAGAGGACGAGTTCGGCCGCCAGGCTGATGCCCGTCGTCTGGTCGACCGAGGACCGTTCGACAAAAGAGGTCTGACCGGTCAGCGGCGAGGTCTGGTCCGCCCCCGTCGTGCCGAAAGACCTGCGGATGTTGCTGCTCCAGCTGACCACGGGGCGCAGGGCCGCCACGGCCTGAGCCACGTCCTCGTCGGCTGCGCGGAGAACGGCCCGGTTCTGCTCGATGAGCCCGCTCTCCACATATGCGTTCGCCAACGCCTCGGCCAAGGTGGTCTGCGCCGTCGCGGCGCCCGCGCCGAACAACAGCCCGGCGGCCAGAACGACGGCCCTTTTCACGGCGCCTGTGCCGTCATTTCCAAACTTGCTCACACTGTCCTCCGCCTGTAACGGTGCAGGCCCGTCGCCCATTTCAGAGAGCGAAGGCTGTTTCTTTTTCGAAGCCTGCGATGATCGGCGCGCTGGCGTTGAAGCCAAAGCGCCAGGAGATGCGCCCGTCCAGCTTGTAGCCGTGACGGACAGTTCCGAGAGTCCCTTCCATGAAAAGGCAGACCACGCGTCCGCCGTCCTTCAGCTGGTCCGCCAGGACGTCCGGGAAGGTCTCGATGCCCCCCTCGATGATCATGGCGTCGTAAGGGCCGTTCTGCGGGGCGCCATCGTGCAGGGTGCCCTTCTGGACGACGACGTTGTCGGCGTCGTTCTCGGCAAGAAGGGACTGTGCCTCGTCGGCCCTCTCCTCGTCGTCTTCAAGGCCGACGACGGCCTCGGCGATGCGGGCGATCACGGCAGAGGAATAGCCGAGCCCCATGCCGATATCGAGCACGAGGTCCTTGCGCCCGAGATCCAGCGTCTCGAGCATCTTGGCGAATGTGCGGGGATCCAGGATGACGCGCCCGTCACCGAGCGGGAGATTTTCCCCGGCGTAGGCGACCTCGACCCGGTCGCGCGGCACGAAGGCCTCGCGCGGGACGGTCAGCATGGCATCGATGATTGGAAATTCGGTGACGTCCGAAGGCCGCACCTGAGTGTCGACCATCATGCGGCGGCGGGAGGCGAAGTCGATCATTCGCTAAACACTTTCGTTCAGTCGGATGATCGGCATATGCCACATTCCGCCGGGCCCGGCAATCGGCGGCCCGGCGGAATTGTGTAAACTGAGCCACACTTGCCCGTGACGTGATCGTCAGTCGCGCGGTTCTTTCCTGCGCGACCGTGCCGAGCGTCCGGCGTCGATGCCCGACATGAAGGCCTCCGCCAGCACCAGCATGGCGGTTCCGCCCAGACCGGGCGTCGCGGCCGCGGTCACCGGGGCCGGCGGTACGGGCACCCGCGGACGGCGGCTCATGAACATGAAAATCCCGCCGATCACGAAATAGACGCCGCCCAGAACCTGCAGGGCGAAGATCGTGTCCCGCCACTCTGCGAGCGCCAGAAAGGCCGCGTGCGTGAGAAAGCCTGCCCCGATGAGTACGAAGAGCAGGCCGATGAGAAAGGTGGCACCGCGTTTGATCGCGCTGCGCACCGTCCATTCCAGATTATGCAGCATGGCGGATCACTTCCGCGCTGTGATGAACCCGGCAAGAAAGCCGATGCCCGCCGCAAGGGCGGCTGCAGCGGCCGGCTGCTCGCGGACCTGACGTTCGAAAGACGCCTGGAGATCCGCCGCCTGACCACGTGCCGCGGCCCCGGTCTGCTCGGCGTGGAAGCGCATTTCGCGCGCCCGGCGGTTCACTTCCGCGCCGGCTTCGTCGCGGCGACGGCGGCCCATTTCGCCGACGAGATGCGTCAGCTCGGAGATGTCTGATTTCAGGGTGTCGATCTGAGCGCGCAGCTCCTGGGTGTCGGAGTCGCTACCGTTCACTTTGTTGGCCATGCCCTGTCCTTTCACGCTTGCGTGTTGTGAAGCACAACTCGGGATCCCCACCTAAGGTTCCCGCAAACGAGACGCTTGACGCGCCCCGCCACAGGTCCTAGGAGAACCGCACTCTGGCGAGTTGGCGGAGTGGTGACGCAGCGGATTGCAAATCCGTGTACACC
>CAYNKL010000006.1:0-59030 GCA_964397775.1 uncultured Rhodobacterales bacterium
GTCGGATACCGGCGGGTCGCTGCGCCACCCGGCGGCCTTCTGCGGTGTCGTCCGCTACCGGCCTTCGCCGGGCGGGGTGCCGGGCAACACGCGCCGCGGCGGGTATTTCCCGCTCTCGACCTCGGGCCCGATGGGGCGCACCGTCGAGGATACCGCGCTGATGCTGTCGGTGCTGGCACGGCCCGACATGCGCGACCCCTATACCGCCGTAGTAGACGGCCGCACCGCATGGGATCCGGCCCGCTTTGCCCGGCTGCCGCGGCGCGATCTGAGCGCGCTGCGGGTGGCCTTCACCGAGGACTACGGGTTTGCCCCGACCGAGGGGATCGTGCGCGAACACTTCCGCCGCATCGTGCCCCAGCTGGCGCCGCTCTTCGCAAGCGGGGAGGAGGGCACACCCGACTGCAGCGACGCCGACCGGATCTTCTCGGTGCTGCGCGGGATCCTCTTCGTGGGCCAGCACGGCAAGCGCCTGGACGACCACCCCGAGCAGGTCGGCCCCAACGTGACCGAGAACGTCCACGAGGGCCGCAGCTTCAGCCCCGACGACATTGCCGAGGCGCTGTCGATGCAGGGTGCCTTCCACCAGCGCTGGCAGACCTGGTTCGAGACGCATGACTTCGTGATCTCGCCCGCCGTCACGATCAGCCCGCGCGACTGGCACGAGCTTTACCCGACCGAGATCGACGGGGTGGCGACCAAGAGCTACTACCACTGGCTGGCGATGGCCTATGCCTCGACCATCGCGGGGCATCCCTCGATCACCATTCCCTGCGGAACCGACGCCAACGGCATGCCCTTCGGGCTGCAGATCGTCGGGCGCCGCTATGACGACCTGGGCGTGCTGGCGGTGGCCGCCGAACTGGAAGCGGTGATCGCGGGCATTTCGGACCTCGCGCCGCGCGGGCCGGACATCGCCGCCCTCAAGGCCGCGGGGCCTTTGGCTGAGGTCGAGGGCTTCCTGAGCCTGTGAGGTTTGCCGGGAATTGAGGAATGGAAGCGCCGGGCCCTGGGGTCCGGCGTTTTCGTTTGGCGGGATGGAGGGGCCAAAGCTACGATGTTTTGTGATTGCGGACCGGTCAGGCGCTGGCCCGGCGGGGCTGACGCCCCTTGTTCCGGGCCTGCTACGGCAAGGCGCGGAGGTTCGCTTCGTCCGCATGAGCGATATCCATGCCGACAGCAGCGCGCAACCGCTTCCGGTCGGCAGCGGCCACGTGTGGCTCGCACTGCATCTGCATGGCCGCCCTTTCATCTGCCGACGCCGGGTATCCGCGCTCAACAAAAAAGGGCGACCCGGCGGGGCGACGCGTTCCGTACTGTGGAAGTTCGTCGAGCGGATTGGTCCGGGAAATGCGATCCTTTTATTTATGCATTTGCTTTACTTGCTCTCACATTCTCCAACCCGATGACGGCGCGAGCCTATGCACCTGATATCTTTCAGGTGTGCGGTCTTGATCCGAACGGTGACAATTTTCTCGCCCTGCGGGCGGGTCCCGGGGCAAGCTACCGTTTGCTGGAGAGGCTTGGCCCCGGCACGGTTGTCATGGACTGGGAGAGGCGGGGCGCATGGTTCAGAGTATCTGTAGGCGATGTGAATGGCCGTGAGGGGTGGGTGTATGCCTCCTACCTTTGCCTAATTGAGGATCACTGACGATTTCTCTATGAATTCAATGGGAGCAGGCGGGCGATCCGCCGAGAAAAAGCCTCGGGTTTCCCTATCTTTTTTAGTTGCCGACCGACGTGATTCATCGGGAAATAACAGTAACTTAAACCGCATGACGCGATAAGTTCAGCTCTTCAGGGCCCCCTCCGAACGGAATGCGTCACCGGCGGGGCGCCCCCTTTCACGTCGTCGTGCCGATCACTCGGGCGCGTAGTCGTTGACGAAGCTGCGCAGCTCCTCGATGCGTTCGGCCGGCACTTCGGTCAGCACGTCGGCCATCGGCAGGGTGGCTTCGCGGAAGGTGGCGAGCTCCTCTTCGTTGGGCTCGTAGACGGCGATGCCCGCGTCCTTGAGGTTCTGCTTGTGCGTCACCTCGGAGGCATCGACCCAGTCGAAGACCTCGGCCAGGGCCTCGAGCGAGGCTGCCTCGAAGGTGGCCTGTTCCTCTTCGGAGAGCCCGTCCCACCATGCGGTGGAGGCCAGCGCGAGGCGGGCGGACATGATGACCTTGGCGTCGGTGAAATTGCTGAAGAGATCGGCCTGGCCGAAGACCAGCGGCACCAGCGAGGCGTTCACGTAGCCGTTGGCGATGCCGGTCTGGATCGCGTTGGGGACCTCGGAGAAGGGGATGACCACGCCGCTTGCGCCCATCATCTGGAACATCTCGAGCTGGTTGGGATCCAGCGCGCGCATCCGCAGGCCTTCCATGTCGGAGACCGTGCGGACCTCTTTCTCGTTGTTGAAGATGCCGAGGAAGCCGCCGGTGGGCACGATGGCCATGATGCGCATGCCCTCGGCTTCGAGCTCTTCGTTCACCTGGTCGAGGTAGTCGGACTCGGTGAAGAACTTGAACTCGTGGGCCGGGTCTTCGAAGGTGTAGGGGAGCTGCAGGGCGCGCATTTCCCCGACGAACTGGGTGGCCACCGCATAGTTCGACATCGACAGGTCGAGGATGCCGGCGCGAATCTGGTCGAGGCGCTCGTCCTCGCCGCCGATGGTGTCACGCGGGAAGGTCTCGGTCTCCCAGCCGGCATCGGCGAGGGCCGTGAAGAGGTTGTCCACGTAGCGGTAGGTGCCGGACTGGTCGCGGTCGGGGTTGGAGTCGAGCGCGACGTTCACCGATTGGGCGGAGGCGGCGGAGGCCACGAAGAGCGCGGTAAGGGTGGTCGTGGTCAGAAAGTTCATCAGTTACTCCAGCATGTTGGCTTCTTTGGATTTTGAAAAGGCGATCTCTTGTTCGAGAACCTGCGCCGAGATGAGCGCGCCGAGACCAGCGAGCCCGTGAAGCAGGATCAGGATGAGCGCGACGGGAAGGGCCGAGGCCATCCAGGCCGTCGAGATTTCCAGCCCTTCGGAGGTGCGGCCGATCTGCCGTTCGATGTACGGCCAGGTGTACCAGAGCACCGGCGCGAAGAAGGTCCAGGAGGCGAGGAAGCGCGCCACGACCTGGACCTTCTGGCGCCAGATGACGTGGCTCGGCGGGTGCACCATGGCGGGGTCGGCATGTGTGTGGAAGGCCGCCGAGGCGCCCAGCAGCCCGCCCCAGACCATGAGCCAGCGGGCCAGTTCCTCGGTCCAGAAGGGGGGCGAGGCAAAGGCGTAGCGGGCCACCACCTGAAGCATCATGACACAGAGCATGGCGCCGAAGCAGAGGGCGGCGAAGCGCGTGGCGAGGAAGTTGAGCTTCTGGGACAGCGCGTAGGTGAGGTTTGCGATACGGATCATCTGTCTTTCCTCACTCCACGAAGCCGGCGAGGCGCGGCAGGAACAGCGTCAGTTCGGGGGTGAAGGTCAGGACCAGCAGCACGGCAAGCTGTACCAGCAGGAATGGGGCCGCGGCCCTCGCGATGCCCCAGTAGGGCGCGCCGGCGACCGCCGAGACCACCAGAAGCGCCGCGCCGAAGGGCGGTGTGACGATGCCCAGCATGAGGTTGACGACGATCACGATGCCCAGATGGATCGGGTCGGCCCCCATGGAGATGCCCGTGGGCACCAGCAGCGGCACCAGTAGCGCCAGGGCGACCGGCACCTCGAGGAACATGCCCGCGACGAGGAAGACCGCGTTGAGCAGCAGCAGGTATTTCCAGCCGTCGAAGCCCAGTCCGATCAGCCCGTCGGCAAGCAATGTCGGCAGCTTTTCCAGCCCGGCCAGATAGCCGAAGATCGCCACACCCGAGAGCAGGATGAAGATGGAGCCGGAGAGGATCGCCGTGCGTTCGAGACTCTCGATGATCGTGCGCCAGGACATCTGGCGGTAGATGAGCCCGGCCAGGATCGCGCAGCAGACGGCGACGCCTGCGGCCTCGGTCGGGGTCATGACGCCGAAGACGATGCCCGACAGGATGATGACCGGGATGACGGTGGCGGGCAGGGCGTAGATCGCGCGGCGGACGACTTCGCGCAGGGGTACGCGTTCGCCCGACGGGTGGTCGTGACGGTGCGCCATCCAGGCATTCGCGCCGAAGAGCGCCAGCGCCATAATCAGGCCGGGAATGATGCCCGCGATGAACAGGGCGGCGACCGAGGTGTTCATCAGGGCCCCGTAGAAGATCATGATGATCGAGGGCGGGATGATCGGCCCGATGACCGAGGAGGCCGCGGTAACGGCGCCTGCGTACTGCACGCTGTAGCCCGCCTTGCGCATGGCCGGGACCAGCGTGTTCGAGACCGCCGCCGCATCCGCCATCGCCGAGCCCGAGATGCCCGCAAAGAACACCGAGGTCAGGATGTTCACATGGCCGAGCCCGCCCTTGAGGCGGGCCATGAGCGCCATGGCGAGATCGATCAGCGCCTTGGTGACGCCCGCGCGGTTCATGATTTCGCCCGCCAGGATGAAGAGCGGCATCGACATGATCGAGAACAGGTCGATATGGGCGATAATGCGTTGCGGGGCCGCGGCGAGGAAACGCGCCCGGTCGGCGGCGAAGAAGGAGAGGATCGAGGCCGCGCCGATCAGGTGGGCCAGCACGGCGCCCCCCATGAGCAGGGCGACTGAAAAGACCAGAATCGGCAGTGCCGTCATTATGACCCCATTCGTCAGATTCGAGTGTTTTGCCGCCCGGCAGTTGGCCAAGGCTGTTGCGCTTCTAATAGGACGATGTACTATAATCGATAATCGAAGGCGCCTTGGCTGTCTCGAAAAAAATCAAACGCCCAATTTTTAGTCGGAAAACGCGCTCATGACATCGCAAGATGGCACAAAGAAATCTGGCAAGTCTTCGCGCGGGCGCGCCGCTGCCATCGGGCTCGACAAGAAGCAGGTGGTCGACGCGGCCATTGCGCAGATCGACCAGAAGGGCTTTGCGGCCTTCTCGCTGCGTGAACTGGCGCGGACGCTGGGGGTCTCTCCGGCGGTGATCTACTGGCACGTGGGTGGCGCGAAGGAAGACCTTTATGCCGAGATTTCGGCGTCTCTCACCGGGTCGCTCTCCGAAGGTCTCGACGCGGACATGCCCTGGGACGAGCGGCTCAGGCAGGTGTTTCGCAACTACCGGACCCTGGTGTTTCGCCATCACGCCGTTGCGCCGATGCTTGGCGCGCAACTGAAGTCAAACGGCGTCGCCAACCTCGCCTGGGTCGAGACCATCCTTTCGGCGCTGCACGACGGCGGCTATCGCGGCGATGCCCTGCGCCCGGCCTTCAACGTTCTTGTCGGCGGACTTGCAGGGTTCGTCACGATGGAACTGGCGCCGGCGCCGGTCAGCAAGCCCGGCAGCGCGGGCGAAAGCTGGCAGGAGCTTTTTGCCAGGCGGGTCGCCGAGATCGACCCGCACCTCTATCCGCTGACGGCGGCTGCATTGCCCGACATCACGAACAAGATCTTCGTCCTGCGCTGGCAGAACGGCGCGGATGTCCCCTACGACGACAGCTACGAACTGCTTCTCGATCTGCTGGTCGAGGGGCTGAAAGCGCGGGCGCCGGCCAATCCCACCTGACCCCCTCATGTTCTCTTATCTTCAGACGACAAGGACCCTCTGATGAACCTTCCCTTCTCCAAGACCCGTCGTGTCGGCTCGACCCTCTACCTGTCCGGCGAGATCGGCTTTGACGCCGAGGGCACCGTGCCCGCGGGCATTGAGGCGCAGACGCGCAACATCTTCGAGCGGCTCAAGGCGACGCTGGACGCCGAGGGCATGAGCCTTGCCAACGTGGTGTCGGCGACCTGCTACCTGACGGACACCAGCGATTTCGCCGAGTTCAACCGCGTCTATGCGGAGTACTTCTCGGACCCGCTGCCGGTGCGCACCACCGTGCAGAGCGGCCTGATGATCGACGCCAAGGTCGAGATCACCGTCATCGCCGAGGCCTGATGCCGGTTCGCGGCGCCCCGCAGAGGGCGTCGCGCACTTGGGGCAACGGCAACCCACCCGCGAGGGTGGTGACCCTCCCTGAACAGTTTCGGAATTTCCCATGGCAGACTTCCTCGTTCTCGGTGCCGGTATGGTCGGCGTTTCCACCGCCCTTGCACTGCAGGAGCAGGGCCACGCGGTCATCCTTGTCGATCGCAAGGCGCCGGGACGCGAAACGTCCTTCGGCAACGCGGGCATCATCCAGGCCGAGGCGGCCGAGCCCTATGCCCTGCCGCGCGATCCGCTGACGCTGCTGCGCTTTGCGCTGGGTCGGACCAACGATGTGACGTGGTCGATGGGCGGCGTGGCCGAGATGCTGCCGGCGCTCTGGCGCTATTTCCGGAACTCCACGCCCGCCCGTCATGCCGAGATCTCGCGCACCTATGTCAGGCTCACCGAGCGCTCGACACAAGATCATGCGCCGCTGATCGCGGAGGCGGGGCTCGAGAACCTGATGACGCGCGAGGGGCTGGGTGTCCTCTATCGCGACGCCGCCGAATATGGCGCGGCGGTCGCCGATGCCGAGCGGGTGAGCGCGACCTACGGCACGCGCTTTCGCGCCGTCGATGGCGCGGATTACGCGCGCGAGGACCCCGCGCTGATCAAGGCGCCTGCGGGGGTCATCCACTGGACGGACAGTTGGAGCTGCGCCTCGCCGGGTGCGCTCACCGAAGGCTATGCGGCGCTTTTTGCCCGGCGCGGTGGGCGGATCCTGACCGGCGACGCGGCCAGTCTGCAGCAGGCGGGTTCCGGCTGGCAGGTCGAGACCGTGGAAGGGGCCGTCACGGCGGAACAGGCGGTGATCGCGCTGGGCCCCTGGTCGCCGCGGGTGCTGTCGCGGTTCGGCTATCGCATCCCCATGGTCTACAAGCGCGGCTACCACGGGCACTTCGCGGCGCCGCGCTCGCCTGTGCGGCCTTTCCTCGACGTGGCCAACGGCATCGTCGTGGCGCCGATGACCGATGGCCTGCGCCTTGCCACCGGGGCCGCGCTGGTGACACGGCAGAGCGTCCCCGATCCGCGCCAGCTCGACCGGGGGCGTGACGGAATTTCGGATCTCATCGAGGTCGGAGAGCGCATCCGCGAGCCCCAGTGGTCCGGCGCGCGGCCCTGTCTGCCCGACATGCTGCCCATGGTCGGGCCGGCGCCGCGGCATGCTGGGCTTTGGATGAACTTCGGTCACGGCCATCAGGGTTTCACCCTCGGGCCGACGACCGGCAGCCTGCTGGCGCAGATGGTTGCCGGAGAAACACCGGGCGGCTTCGACGCCCTGCTTCCCAAGAAAAGGTTGCAACGATGACATTTCACGCCGACACCCTGAGCACCGAGCTGGCCCGCGCCGAGCAGGACTATCTCGACCGGACGCCGCAAAGTGCCGCGGCACAGGTCCGTGCCGCGCGGGTCTTGCCGGGCGGAAACACCCGTACCTCGCTCTGGTCTGCGCCATATCCGCTGTCGATCACCGGCGGGTCGGGCTGCCGCATCACCGACGCCGACGGGCACGAGTATGTCGATTTCCTCGGCGAGTTCACCGCCGGCATCTACGGGCACACCTGCCCGGAGCTGGAACAGGCCCTGCTCGAGGCGCATCGCGGCGGTTTCGGCCTGTCGTCGCACACGCCCTACGAGGCGGAGCTGGCCGAGGAGCTGGCGGCGCGTTTCCCGTCCATCGACCTGCTGCGCTTTGCCAACTCCGGGACCGAAGCGAATGTCATGGCTCTGACGGCGGCGCGGCTGGTGACCGGGCGCGAGCGGATCGTGGTCTTTGCCGGGGGCTATCACGGCGGGGTCCTGACCTTCGGCGGCGGCAATTCCCCGGTCAACGTGCCCTTCGAGTTCGCCGTGCTGCCCTACAACGACCTGCAGGCCGCGGAACGGGAATTCGCGGCGTCGGGGGATCGCATCGCTGCGGTGCTGGTCGAGCCCATGCAGGGGGCAGGGGGCTGCGTCGTCGGCACGCCGGCCTTCCTGCAGGGGCTACGGTCGCTTTGCGACGAGAGCGGCGCGCTGCTGATCTTCGACGAGGTGCAGACGGCCCGCATGGCGCCCGGGGGCGCGCAGGAACGCCTGGGCATCACGCCGGACATGACGACGCTGGGCAAGATCTTCGGCGGTGGTCTTGCTTTCGGGGCCTTCGGCGGCAGCGTCGAGGTCATGGCGCGTTTCGATCCGTCGCATCCCGGCGCCATTCCGCACGCGGGCACCTTCAACAACAACCGCCTGACCATGGCGGCAGGGCTTGAGGCGGTGCGCCATCATCTGACGCCCGAGGCGCTTCAGGCGCTTTTCACCCGCGGCGAAGCGTTCCGGGAGGCGCTGAACGCGCGGTTCGCCGCGCGCGGTGGCGCCTTCCATGTCACGGGCATGGGGTCGATCATGAACATCCATGCCAAGGCCGAGGATGCCGCCGTGCGTCGCGACCGGCTGCGCCTGCTGCATCTGCGGATGATGGAACAGGGCTACTACTTCGCCCCGCGCGGGTTGATCGCGCTGTCTTTCCCGCTGGGCGAGGCCGAGCGTGCGGGCTTCCTGGAGGCGCTGGACGCCGTGCTGGCCTGAGCCCGTTTCGTGGCATGGTGCGGGTGCGGCCTTCTTGGGGAGGTGCAGGGTGGCGAACCTGACGCGCAGACGCGTGGCGTGCCGGGGGAGAGTTCAGCGCGCGAGGGCGGGCAGGGTCACGTCGACGATCAGGCCGGGTTGGTTGTCCTTGAGCGCGACGGTGCCGTTGTGTTTCTCGACAATCGCACGCACCAGCGCCAGGCCAAGGCCGCTTCCCGGTTTCGACCGGCTGGGATCGAGCCGGTGGAAGGGTTCGAAGACGCGCTCTCTTGCTTCCGGTGGAATTCCGGCGCCCCGATCTGCCACCGTCAGCCGGATGTGTCCCTGCGAACTGTTGAGCGCCACCGTGATGGCATTTCCCTCGGGCCCGTGTGTGACGGCGTTCTGGAGCAGGTTCACGACCATCTGCTGAAGCATCTGGCCGTCGCCGAGGATCCCGTAGTCCTGTCCGTCGCTCACGGCGAACGACAGGCTCTGGCCTTCGTCTTCGGCGATCAGAGTGAAGGTCTCGACCAGTTCGGCAGTCAGCCCCTCCAGATCGACGCGCGCAGTCAGTTGCCCGTCCCCGGCGGCCTCGATACGGGACAGCTGCAGGTAGGAGTCGAAGATGACGCGCATGCGTTCAAGTTCGTCCTGCGTGTCGGTCAGCGCCTCGCTGGGATCTTCGCCCCGGTCGACCATTTCGGTGGCTTTCCCCAGCGAGAGATAGGCACGCCCCAGCGGAGATTTCAGATCGTGGGCGGCTGCGGCGGCGGTGTCGCGGGTCGTCGCGATCATCCGCGACAAGCGGTCGAGATGGAGATTCATCTGGCGCGCGATGCGGTCGATCTGCGTCGTTCCGCCGTTTTCCGCGATCCGGACTGCGGTGTCTCCCTCGCTGGTTCGCGACAGGGCAGTCTCGATCTCGCGCAGGCGCCGCAGGCTCTTGCTGCTGAGATAGTACCCGACCGACAGCATGGTCAGAACAACGATGAAGCCGCTCAGCGTCAGGGCCCGGAAGACGAGGATCTTGGTGTGATAGAGCAGGTCCAGCCGCTGCCCGACGACCAGCGTTCCGCCGTCCAGCGGGCCGGAGAGATAGACGTAGTCATGGGTGAGATCGTCGGGCGATGCGGCGCTGTGGTCGAGCGGTCCGACCTGAAGGCCCGTGCCCGCCGGACGTGTGAGGACATTCCCGGCGACGAGGTCATCTGCCGTCCCGAACAACGAGATCGCATGGCGTCCGCCGGCGGTGACGCCTGTCACGCTTTCGATCGCGCCGATGACGTGTTCCTGGCCCTCGGTCGCGTGGTCGGCTGCGATGATGTCCCAGCGCTGCTGCACGTCGTCGCCCAGTTCCGCGATCAGGCTGCGTTCCACGTAGACCAGCGTGACCCAGCCAAAGAGGACCAGCACGACCACGAAGACGAAAGCGGACCGCAGGACGGCCGAGAAGGCCGCGCCCGAAAGGACGTCACCGCGGTTCATGCATTGAATACCCGGTATTGCGGATCGTGTGGATCAGGGGGGTGTCGAAGGGTTTGTCGACTTTGGCGCGCAGCCGGCTCATGTGCGTTTCGACCACCGTGGTGTTGGGTTCGAAATTGAAGTTCCAGACGCGTTCCAGCAGCAACGTGCGGGTGACCACCCGGCCGGAATTGCGCATCAGGATTTCGAGGATGTTGAATTCCTTGTTGTGCAGGTCGATCACGCTGCCCTGGCGCCGTGCCGTGCGGGACAAAAGGTCGAGGGTCAGATCGTGCACGGTCAGAGAGGGTTCGCCGCCCGTGTCGGTCTTGCGGCGCATGATCGCGTCGATGCGGGCGACCAGTTCGGAGAAGTGGAAGGGTTTCGTCAGGTAGTCGTCGCTGCCCGCGGCCAGACCCTCGACCCGGTCGTCGACCTGCCCCAGGGCGGTCAGGAACAGGACCGGCAGGGACTTTCGCGACGCCCGCAGCGCCTTGAGCACCGAGAGCCCGTCCATGCCCGGCAGCATGCGGTCCAGGATCGCCAGATCGCAGTCATTGTAGAGGCAGTAGCTGAGCGCGTCGCGCCCGTCGGCCACGTGATCGACAGAATGGCCGTTCTCCGAAAGGCCGGCGACGATGTAGTCGGCGATCTTGGGATCGTCTTCGGCAAGCAGGATTTTCATCGGGTCCGTCTCCTTGCGGTCATCTAAGAAGAATCCGTGCCGCCGTGCCAGCGAAAGCGCCTCCTTTGCACGGAAGTAAGATTCGCGCGAAGCCCGGGGGATGGCGTGCTGGCAGGGTCCCGTTGTTCCCGGTCGAAGGGAACAGGCTACAGGAGCTAAGGCATGCAAACCTATTCACCATCCCCGATGCGGCCGGTTCTGGATCGCGGGACATTCCGACATCTGAGATCCGTCGGTGTCATACTGGCGCTGATCGGCGTGCTGGCCATCCTGCTGCCTTCCGTTGCGACCCTTGGGGCGGAACTGCTGGTCGCCTGGATGCTGACCCTCTGGGGGGCCCTGGGGCTCTGGTTTTCCTGGGCGATACGGTCGGTGCCGGAAGGGCGCTACGGCTTTGTGGCCTTCGGCCTTCTGTTCCTTGTCGGGGTGGCCTTCGATCTCTTTCCGGTTGCGGGAATTGCGGCGCTGACCGTGCTGATGATCCTGTCCTTCCTGATGGAAGGGATCCTGTCGATCCTCTTCGCTCTGCGCAGCAGCGCGCATGTTTCGAACTGGGGATGGCTCGTGTTCAGCGGGCTGTGTTCCTTCGCCGCCGGCGTCGTGATCCTGTTCGGCTGGCCCTGGACCGCAAGCTGGACGCTGGGCCTGATGTTGGGGCTGAACTTCCTCTCAACCGGTCTCGCGCTTGTCATGCTGGCACGGCGGGCGAGGGTCGCGAACTGACATGGGGGCCGCGTCGAAAGACCGGGGCGCCCGGGGTTGCTGTCATGTCTGTGGGCGGGTCTTCCCCGCGTCCGACATGCGATCCTGGGCCAGCGTCCGCCCGAGCATTTCCAAGGTGATCGCAAAGGAGGCGCCGGGCTGGGCCGAGGGCAAGCATATCTGCACCGCAGATCTGGCGCGGTTCCGCCGGCGCTACGTCGAGAGCCTGCTGGAAGGCGAGCGCGGAGAGCTTGGCGATCTCGACCGGCAGGTGATCGCAAGCCTGGAGGAGGGCGTGCCGATCTCGCGCAACCCCGAGGCAGAGCTCTCCGAGCGCCTGACTTTCGGAGAGCGTATCGCGGACAAGGTCTCGGCGTTCGGCGGAAGCTGGACCTTCATCCTCGGGTTCTTTGCGCTGCTGCTTGTCTGGATGAGCGTCAACCTGTGGCTGCTGGGCTCGAAACCGTTCGATCCCTATCCATTCATCCTGCTCAACCTGGTGTTGTCCTGCGTGGCGGCCTTCCAGGCGCCGGTCATCATGATGAGCCAGCGCCGGAAGGACGCCAAGGACAGGCTGCGCGCGGAGAATGACTACCGCGTGAACCTGAAATCGGAACTCGAAATCCGCTTGCTGCACGAAAAGATCGACCACCAGCTTGCGCATCAGTGGGAAAGGCTTGCGGAGATGCAGCAGATCCAGATCGACTTGCTCGAGGATGGCATGAATGGCCGCCGCTAGGACCATGACAGTCGTGTCGCGCCTCATCCGGGTCGTCGAACACCCGGCGGTCAAAAGCGTGATTCCCATAACCATCGGGATCATTGCGGTGATCGTGCTGCACAAGCTGGCCAGCCACGTGCGATGGGTGGACGTGAAGGCCGATCTCGGCGCGGCCAGTCCGAGGGTGCTTCTGGGCGCCCTTGGCGGCACGCTGCTGAGCTATGCGGGCATCGCGCTCTACGATGTTCTGGCCACGCGGGCCGTTGGCCGGGGTGGGATGCCAGTGCGGGTGCCGTTGGTGACCGGGGCTGCGGGCTATGCGATCTCCGGCCTGCTCGGGGTGTCGTATCTGACCGGTACGGCGGTTCGCTACCGGGGCTATTCGGCTTTCGGTCTGGATCTGGTGAAGATCACCGGGATCGTCGCGATCGCCTGGTCGGGGTTCGCGACCGCGCTTGTTCTGGGGGCCGGCGTGCTGATGACGCTTCATCCCTCGGGATTGAGCGCGGTGATCGCCATATCCCCGGTGCTGGAGAAGGTCCTGGGCCTCCTCCTGCTTGGCCTTCTCGGTGGCTATCTGGTCTGGCTGGGCACGGGCGAGAAACGGCTGAACGTGGGCGACTACAATATTCGGCTGCCCGGACCGCTGACCGCCATCGGCCTGACGCTGGCGGGGCTTCTCGACGTATCCGGAGCCATCCTGACGCTCTACGTGCTGATGCCGACCGACCTGATCCCGAGCGTGCCCGTCTTTGCGACGGTCTTCATCGCGGCAGTGGGTCTGGGGATCCTCAGCCATGCGCCCGGCGGTCTGGGCGCTTTCGAGGCGATCATCATCGCGGGGTTCGGAGCCTCGGGTCGCTCCGACGTTCTGGCGGCGCTGGTCCTCTACCGCCTGATCTACACGCTTCTGCCCTTCGCCGTTGCGGCCTTCGGCCTTGCCGTTGCGGCGGCGCTGGCCAACCGGGGACGATTGAAGGCGACGTCGCACATCCTCTGGCGCGCGCTGAAGCCCGTGGTGCCGGTCCTTTCTGCGGCGCTCGCCATGTTCGCCGGGGTCATCCTGCTGGTCTCCGGCGCCCTGCCGGCCGAGGGCACGCGCCTCGAGATCCTACGCGACCTCTACCCGCTGGCCCTTGTCGAGGCGTCTCACCTTGTCGGCAGCCTCGCGGGCGTCCTGCTGATCGTCGTGGCGGCGGGGCTTTATCGCAAGCTCTACCGCGCGTGGCTGCTTGCCATGGCGCTCATCGGGGTCGGGTTCGTCGTGTCGCTGGCCAAGGGGCTCGACTGGGTCGAGGCCCTGTCGATGGCCGCGACACTGCTGACGCTGGGGCTGCTCCGGCCCGCCTTCTACCGCGCCGAAGAGATCTCGTTGTTCCGGCTGGATCGGCGTTGGATCCTGAGCATCCTGGTGCTGATTGCCGCGATTTTCTGGATTGGGCTCTTCGCCTACGATCATGTGGAGTATCGGAACGCCCTGTGGTGGCAGTTCAGCTGGCACGGGGACGCTCCGCGGTTCCTTCGGGCAAGCCTGGTGGTTGCGGTCGTTCTGGCCGCAGTTGTCGTCAACTCGCTCCTCAGCCGCCGGCCCGCCATGCGGGCACCGCAGGAGATCCCCGAGGCGGTGCGGCGACTGGTGTCGGAGAGCGAGGATACCGAGGCCAACATCGCCCTGACCGGGGACAAGCTGTTCCTCGTCTCGGAGGACGAAACCGCCTTCATCGCCTATGCCGATACCGGCAGGTCGCTGATCACCAAGGGCGATCCGGTCGGCGACATGAAGGCCGGACGCGACCTGATTTGGGAGCTGAGGGAACGGGCATACCGGGCAGGCAAGCGGGTGGCGTTCTATTCGGTGTCCCCGGCCTATCTGCCAACCTACCTCGATCTGGTGCTCTCCATCCTCAAGATAGGGGAGGTCGCGCGCGTCGATCTGCGGGGGCTCACGCTCGAAGGCGCGAAGCGCAAGTTTCTCAGGCAGGCCCGCAACCGTGCCGCGCGCGACGGCTTCAGCTTCAGGGTGGTTCGCGCCGCCGAGGTGGGTGCGCTCCTGCCGGAGCTGAGGGGCGTCTCGGACGCCTGGCTCGCGCAGAAGCAGGGCGAGGAAAAGGGCTTTTCCCTCGGGGCCTTCACGGAAGAGTACATGCGCAATTTCGACGTTGCCGTGCTGTGCGACCCCGATGGTCGGATCGTCGCCTTCGCCAACCTGTTCAAGGGGGGGCACCATCACGAGCTGTCGTTCGACCTCATGCGCTATCTGCCCGAGGGGCCGCACTTCGCGATGGACGCGCTTTTTGCCGAGTTGCTGCTCTGGGGCGCGCGGGAAGGCTATCGCTGGACATCTCTGGGCGCCGCCCCCTTTGCGGGGGTCGAGAACCGTGAGCTTGCGCCGCTCTGGAACCGCATCGGCGGGTTCATCTACGAGCATGGCGAACATTTCTACCGGTTCGAGGGGTTGCGGGCCTTCAAGGAAAAGTTCGATCCGGTCTGGTCCCCGAATTACCTCGCCTGCCCGGGCGGGCTGGCGGCGCCGCAGATCCTTTACGAGGTCAACATGCTCGTCTCGGGCGGGCTGCGCGGATTGATGAAATAGGGACCGCGGCGGATGATCGTCAACTTCGAGACTCACGCCTCCAACGAGCGCACTTTCCTCGCGTGGGTGCGCACCGCCGTGGCCATCGTTGGCTTCGGGCTCGCGGCCGCCCGGCTGGGTGGGCGCACTGTGCCGCACTGGTCGAGCTACCTGCTGTTTGCCGCGGGCGGTGCTGTCGTGCTGATCGCCTGGCTGCGGATGCGCCACGTGCGCAGGCGCATCGACCGGGCGGAGCGGCTGCCCGATGACGACGGTCCTGCCGAGGCCTTCCTATTGCTGCTCGTGATGGCGCTCTTCGTGCTGCTGGGGAGCTTTGCCGTCCATGTCGCGCCCTGACCGGCGCGCCATGCGCGGGGTCGGCGTGGTGCTTGGGGGGTTGCCCTTCACGCTTGGCTTTCTTGCCGTGATGCTGGTGGCCAATGCCTTGGCCGGGACGTTTTCGGGAAAGATCGACCCGCATGCGCTAGCCGCCTGGGGCATCGGCGTGGATGCGATCGGCAGCGGGAATCTGCTGCGTTTCGTGACGGCCATCTTCCTGTCGCACGATCTGCCGATGTTGCTGCGTCAGCTTGCCTTCGCGGCCGGGGTGATCGGTCTGGCGGAATGGCGCTGGGGCAGCTGGTGGACCGCCGGGTTGTTCTTCGGGCTCGACTTCACGGCGAGCGTGATCCTGATCGCCGCCGTCGCTCTGATCCCCGGCCTTGGCGGGTGGGCGGCCACCACGGATGTCGGCATGTCCATGGGGGGCTTCGGTCTGATCGGGCTCCTGCTGTCCTCGCGGTGCCGGGCGGTGATCGGGCTGGTCGCGGTCATTGCCCTGATCGCGGTGAAATATGCACTGGCGCCGGATCCGCTTGCCGACGGTGGCCACGTCATTGCGCTGGTCATCGGCTTTTGCCTGGGTCGCGTCGGACCGCGCCTTATGTCTCCAGCGGAAACTGCCGCCCGCACGGGCGGTCGCTAAGGGCGTCACTCAGTGCGCCATCGCCGGGGTGGCGGTGGCGGAGGGGCGTTGCAGGATCAGCACCACGGGCAGCATCGCGAAGGCCGCCACGCCGGTCAGCCAGAAGGCGTCCTGAAAGGCGAGCAGGCTGGCCTGCTGCTGGATCTGCCCGGCGATCCGGGCGGCGCCCTCGACCGAGGACGGATCGAGATGCAGCGGCGCAAGCCAGGCCCGGGCCGCAGCGTCGAAGGGCGTGATGCCCGAGGCGAGCGTCGCGTAGTGGAACTGCATGCGGCTCGCGACCTGCCAGCCCACCAGCGCGATCCCGACCGACGAGCCGAGCGACCGCGTCACGCCGTAGATGCCCGATGCCTCGTCCTGCTTGTCCGAGCCGATGTTCTGGAAGGCGAGCGTGGACATCGGTACGAAGAACAGCCCCATGCCAAGGCCCGAGACCACGCCGGGCCATGCCAGGTTCCAAAAGCCGGCATTGAGGTTCAGGAGGCCCAGAAGGATGTTGCCCGACCCGGTCAGGATCAGCCCCAGCACTAGGAGCTTGCGCGGATCAAAGCGCGTGACCAGCACCGATCCGGTCAGCACCATCGAAAGTCCCGCCGCGATCCCGCGCGGTATGAACAGGAAGCCGGCGTCCAGCACGGGGTAGCCCAGCAGCCCCTGCACGAAGAGCGGCAGGATCGCGATGGAGCCGAACATCGCCACGCCGAACCCCATGATCGCCACATTGGCCCCGGCAAAGCTGCGGTCCCGGAACAGTGCGAAGTCGATGATGTTGTCGGGCTTGCTGCGCCCGCGCAGGACGAAGGTCACCGCACAGCCGATCATCGTGATTGCCGCGACCTGAATGAGCTTGGAGGCGAACCAGTCGCGGCTTTCGCCGAGATCCAGCATCAGTTGCAGCGACCCGATGGCCCCCACCATCAGCAACAGCCCGGTCCAGTCGACCTCGATGCGCTTGGTGTCCTCGGATTTGAGCTCGCCCGACATCATGGTCAGCGCGAAGGCTGCGATGGGCAGGTTGACGTAGAAGACCGCGCGCCAGGAAAAATACTCGGTCAGCAGCGCCCCGATCGTCGGGCCCAGCACCGGCGCCACGACCACGCCGAGGCCGAAGAAGGCCATCGCCTGTCCGCGTTTTTCCTTGGGGAAACTATCGAAGAGGATGGATTGCGACAGCGGGATCAGGAAGGCGCCGAAGAGGCCCTGGCCCAGACGGCAGGCGACCATCAGCTCGACGCTCCACGACAGCCCGCAGAGCGCCGAGAAGGTGGCGAAGCCGACGATGGCGGAGATGATCAGCCGCCGCCGCCCCACCATGCGAACGAAGAAGCCGGTCAGCGGCATGACGACGACCGAGGCGACGATGTAGCTTGTGAGGATCCAGACGGTCTGATCGTTGGTGATGCCGAAGGCGGCCTGGATCTGCGGCAGGGCGACGTTGACGATGGTGCTGTCGAGCACTTCGAGCACGGCTGTCAGCACGACGGCCAGAACGATGGTCCAGCGCACGGCATCACGAACCGGCGTTTGGGTTGCGTCGCTCATTTGCCGGCATCCAGAGCCGAGGTGTCGACGGTCACATTCGCGCTCGCGCCGACGCGCAACTGCAGCGCGGGATCGTCGGGGCGGGTCCCGAGGTCGATCCGGACGGGGAAGCGCTGCGTGACCTTGACCCAGTTCCCGCTCGCATTCTGCGGCGGCAGGAGCGAGAAGACGGCCCCCGATCCGGCGCCGAGGCTTTCCACCGTGCCCTCGAGCGTCAGGCCGGGATACATGTCGATCCCGATGCTGACCGGCTGGCCGGGACGCAGGCGTGCGAGATCGGTTTCCTTGAAATTGGCGTCGATCCACCAGTCTCCGTCCTCGACCAGCGAGAAAAGCGGCATGTTCGGGGACACCAGTGCGCCGGGCCTCAGGTCGAGGTTCGCGACCCATCCCGACACCGGCGCGGTCACCCTGGCCCGCGCGAGGTTGATCTCGGCAAGGGTCAGCCGGGCCCGGGCCGCGCGCACGGTGGGGTTGTCGTCGCCGCGGGTCCCGGCGCGTTCGCGGGCTGCCGCAAGATTGCCCTGCGCGGTGTCGAGCGCGGCCTTGGCCTGATCGCGCGTCGCGGTGGCCTGAGTCAGCACCGCCTCGGCGATGTCGCCCAGCTTGAACAGCTTTTCTGTACGCTCGTAGGCGTCCTGCGCATCGGTGAGGGCGGCGCGGGCGCTGTCGACCTGTGCCGAGACCGAAGACAGGTCAGTCACCGCCGCGCCGGTCTGCTGGAGAGCGGCGTCGTAATTTGCCTGGGCCGCCTCGACCGAGGCCTCGAGATCCTTGATGTCGAGCTGGAACAGCGGATCGCCCGCCGCGACATGCTGGTTTTCGACCACAGATACCGTTTCGACGGCGCCACCGACCTGTGGGGCGATCGTCAGCACGTTAGCCCCGAGATAGGCGTCGTCGGTGGAGGGATGGATGCGTTCGTGCTGCCACCACAGCCACAATCCGCCACCGACCGCGACGAGGGCTGCGACAAGGACGAGGGTCTTGAGATTTTTCATGGCAGGACCTGCGCAAGAGGGCGCGGACCCCTTTGACGGGGTCCGCTTCCGGTTGGGTGAGGCGCTCAGGCGCCGAAGAGATGGGGGAAGAGGCCTGCCAGTCCGAAGAGGATCAGGTAGGCGGCGATCACGTAGTTGAGAATCCGCGGGACGATCAGGATGAGGACCCCGGCGACCAGCGCCAGAAGCGGCTGGATGTAGACCACCGACGTCATGCGTGTTCCGGCGCGGATGCGCCGACCTCGGCCCTGTGTGCCTCGTCAAAGGCCTGCCGCAGGTGATTTTCCGCGTCGGTGTCGAGGTTGGTGCGCAGCACGCGCCCGCCATGCTCGCCCAGCCGCTCGATCACCCGGTCAGAGGCATTGGTGCGCATCATCATGAAGAGCGCTGCCTGACCCGGTTGCAGGACGTCCGACACCTCTCTCATGAAGTCGTCGTTGATCCCGTAGTCGGTCAGCGCGCCCGACAGCGCCCCGGTCCCGGCACCCACGGCGACGCCCAGGAGCGGGTTGAAGAAGATCAACCCCACCAGAAGGCCCCAGAAAGCGCCGCCGGCCGCGCCGGCGGACCACATGTTGACCATCTGGTTGAGCTTGACGTTCCCGTCGCTGTCCGCGACGGCAACAACGGCGTCGGCCACATCGACCAGGTATTCCCGGGTCATGTTCATGAGGTCGGCGCGGGCCTCTTCGGCCTTTTCGGGTGCGTCGTACCCGATGACGATCAGTTCGGACATGAGGGTCTCCTTTTCAGTCCGGATGCAAATTTCAGTTGGACGAGACGTGCATCGTGTCGATGCTGTCGAGCCACTGGCGCACGGAGCGTTCGAGGTCGCTCACGTGCTCGCCGCGCAGTTCGGCATCGGCGATCTCGCCGTTCAGGCGCGCATGAAGATGCCGGTAGCGGGTCTTCAGTTCTTTCGCCGTGAGATGCGCCGTGTCGTGATAGAGGTGCTCCCTCTCGCGCAGTCTCTCTTCGGCGGCGTGGATCTTCCGCCCGAGCGCTTCGAGGCGGTCATGTAGGGTGTGGGGTTCCATCGCGTGTCTCCTGTTCTGTCGGGGGTCAGTTCATGTACCAGCCGTGGCTGACCACCAGCGACTGACCGGTCAGCGCGTTGGTCGGGAAGGCTGCGAAGACATGGGCCACCTCGGCCACGTCCTCGATGGTGGTGAATTCCTGGTCGACGGTCTCGCCCAGCATGACCTTGTTGACGACCTCCTCCTCCGAGATGCCGAGGTCGCGCGCCTGTTCGGGGATCTGCTTTTCCACCAGCGGCGTCTTGACGAAGCCGGGGCAGATCACGTTGGCGCGGATGCCGTGCTTGGCGCCTTCTTTCGAGATGACGCGGGCAAGGCCGAGCAGGCCGTGCTTGGCGGTGACGTAGGCGGATTTCAGGGCGCTCGCTTCCTTGGAATGCACCGACCCCATGAAGATGATCGCGCCCGAGCCGGCCTTTTGCATGTGGGGCATCACGGCCTTGGATGTCAGAAAGGCCCCGTCAAGGTGGATCGACAGCAGTTTCTTCCAGTCGTCGAAGGGGAAGTCCTCCAGCGGGTGGACGATCTGAACCCCGGCGTTCGAGACCAGCACGTCGATCGCACCCCATGTCTCGACGACCTTGGCGATGCCGTCGTTGACCTGGGCCTCGTCGGTGACGTTCATCTCGACCGCCATGGCCTTGCCGGGGCCTGTTGCGGTCAGCTCGTCCGCTGCCTTCTGCGCGGCATCTAGCTTCAGGTCGGCGATGACGACCCTGGCGCCGTCGGCGACAAAGCGTTTGGCGATGCCGTGGCCGATGCCACTTGCCGCGCCGGTGATGATGCAGACTTTGTCCTTGAGATTCATTGTCTTGGCTCCTGTTTCGGAATTGGATTGGGGTCAGGCGAGGTAGTCGTGAACGACTTCGCCAAGGCCCAGTGTGAGGTCGGTGAGGAGGTGGACGGCCGAGACGACCTCGCGCACGGGCAGGGCGGCCACCGGGGCCAGCGCATGCTGGTGCAGCTCGAGCCCGGCCGGGCCTTCCCAGGCGCCTTTCAGCGTCACATCGGTGGTGTAGTAGCGCACGAGTTCGCAGATCCGCGGCGTGCAATCGACGTGCGGGATGACCTTCAGCATGAAGTTCGGCGCGTCGAAGCCCTTGAGCACCGTGTCGTGATCCAGCTCGCGGTGCTTGTAGCCCATGGTGCCGGTGGCAACCCGCACCGAGCCGACGTCGAGCGTGCCGACAAGCGTGTCCTTCTCGACCCGCAGGGAGGGATCGGCGAGCTTCTTCGGGAAGCCCCAGATCTCGCGGCCCCCGGCGATGGGCGCATCATCGTTGAGAAACATCGAGTGCACGTAGCCGCCCGCGACGCCATTCAGCGTGACGGGGATGACCTGGCCGCTTTCGGTGTAATCGCCAAAGCCGGTGCTGTCAGGCATGCGGATGAACTCGTATTTCACCAGCGGCTCTGGGATCTCCAAAGGCTCGGGCACGACCGCGCGCAGGGCGTCGGGGTCGGTGCGGTAGGTGATGGTCAGGAATTCGCGGTTCACGAAACTTGTAGGGGCCCTTGGGATAGGAGGGGCTGGTCACGGGCATCGCGAAGGCGTTTGCGACGAGGTCGGACATGTTCATTGCGTGGCTCCTTGTTTTTCGCGGCTGCCGAGGTCGAAGATCTGCAGGCCGTCGGCCCCGATGCGGCGTGATTTCCAGGAAGAGTGGGCCAGCGTGCGGGTGACATCCCCGCGCCCGGCGGCCCAGTGATCGGACATCGACTGGCGCGAGAACTCGTAGTCCTTGCCGCTGCCCTCGAAGCCCTGCTTGCGGTGGATCAGGTGCACCAGCGTGACCGGGCAGGACGGACCGGCCGTGCGCAGCAGTGCCAGGTCGGGGTCGTCCTTCAGCGTGTCGGGCAGTTTGGCGGCCAGACGCTCGGCCGCGCTGCGCAGCGCGTGCAACTCGCGGTAGCGGTCCGTGGTCAGGCGCGTCCGGCTGGAATAGCGGATGTCCTTCTCGCGCTGCTGGACCTCGATGACATCCTTCGGAAGCGCGTCCCGTGCGTTGAAGAGGTCGACCTGGAAGACGCAGAGCGGCTGGTCGCCCTCGGCCTGTTCCATGACGTATTGAAGGGGCGTGTTCGACACGAGGCCACCGTCCCAGTAGTGGCGTCCGTCGATCTCGACCGGCGGAAAGCCTGGTGGCAGCGCGCCGCTGGCCATGATGTGGCGCGCGTCGATCCGGAGGCTGCGGCTGTCGAAATAGGCGAAGTTCCCGGTCTCGACGTCGGTGGCGCCAACGCAGAGGCGCGGTCCGCTGTCATTGAGCAGGTCGAAATCGACCAGTTCGTTCAGCGTCTCTTCAAGCGGCGCCGTGTCGTAGAAACTCAGGGCCGGTGCGGCAAACCAAGGCCAGAACGCGGCCGGCAGCCGCGGCCGGAAGAAACCGGGCGCCCCGGCGAGGGTGACTTCGGCCGCCGCGAGTTCCGAATAGGCCCGGCGTCCGCCATTCGTCCAGAACGGCGCCGGCATCGCCAGGGTCGACGTGATCCTGTTCCAGAAGGTCCGAAGGGCGGGGCCGCGGTCCTTTTCGCGGTTGCCGCAGATGAGCGCGGCATTGATCGCTCCGATCGAGATCCCGGCAACCCAGTAAAAGGAGGTACCTGCCTCTTCCAGCGCTTCGAAGGCTCCGGCCTGGTAGGCCCCGAGCGCTCCGCCGCCCTGCAGGACGAGTGCGTTCAATTCGGTGGCGGGCATGTGGAGCGCTCCTTTCAGACGGTGTGTCGTCTCGTTGAACACCATCTAGGACCGCCCGCCTGCGCCAGATTTTCGGCAACCTTACATATGCGACAGCTTCGGCAAGGCCCTCCGCGGAAACGAGAAAACCCGCCACCTCAGGTGACGGGTTCGCAGGATCCGGGGATGCGGAGGCCTAGTTGCCGTAGAGCCACCCCTGGCGCGAATAGCTCTCCGGCGGGGCGCCCCCGAAAACCGCGTCATAGGCCTGTTCTTCGAAGGTTCGCACGTTCGAAGCACTCCGGTGGTCCGCCGGCGCATCGGTGTTGAGGTAGGAGCAGAACGCCGTGATCATGATGTCGGCGACCTCTGCATCCGTCGCATCGGGATAGTCCTCGCGGATCTGCCCCGCGACCGCATCCAGCGACTGGCCGTCAAGCTCGGCGGTGCCGACGGTCTGCGCCAGGTGGGACAGGTCGAGGGGACTGGACCCCGCGTCAGTGAAAACCGGCGCCGGTTGAGCACATGCGAGCGGCTGCTCGTCCGCCAGCGCGGGCGATGCAAGACAAAGGGTCGCGAGGGCAATGAGGGGAAATTTCATGGAGCGTTCCTTTCAGATGTCTCGTGGGGACAGCGGCGCCTGACCGCCAGGCCCGGGGCGGCACGCGCCATGCGACGCCACAGGCGCCACCGCCATACGCAAGCCGGGACCCGACGGGCCAAGCACGTCGGTCAGAAATCGCAGGCAAATGTTCGGCATGTTGAATGTCCTTTGGCGACGTTGCCACGAGGGACTGTCTGACGGACCCGTCTGCAGCGAGGTTTTCCAAAGACTTACATTCGCGACAGGTTTACCGCGCGCCGGCATCATCCCGCGGAGCCGGGTGCGAGAGCAGGATTGAAAGCCGGGAACGCTTTTCGCCTTGGCTACGCGCCGACCGGTGAAGGAGACTTCACTTGTGGCGCAGTGCCACGTTCAAGCCACCTCTGAAACCGGATCTTCACGGCGCAAGTATCTGTCAGGAAAGCGAGAGGCCGGATGGCTAGGTATTCCAAGCCGGGAAGATACCAAAGCCTTGCCCGGTCAAGATGACGAGTGGGCCAGACGGGCTTCAATCCTCGGAGAATGTCACAGAATAAACTTGGCTGGGGTGGCAGGATTCTATGCTAAGTTACTGACATTGAATGAAAATATACAAAATCATAGTATATGTTGTCAATTCTGGGAGCGCCAAAATCTCAGAGTGCACCAGACAGTGGCTCTCACGAGAATCTCGAGCTTAGACTTTGAAGTGAAGAAACAGCAGCTTCGGGCCGTGGCCAGAAGCTGCCGCCTTGACTTCCCTACTTGTCGATCTCGACCACCGTGAGTTTGCCATCGACGCGGTCGGCGGCAAACTCGATCTCGTCGCCTTCCTGCAGATCGGCAAGCAACGCGGCATCGGCCACCTGGAAGACCATCTTCATGGCCGGCATGTCCAGGTTGGCGAGAGGGCCATGGTCGATGGTCAGCTTGTTCCACTGCCGGTCGATCTTGGTGATCGTACCCTTGGAAAGGTGCGCATCGGCCAGGACGGGGGCAGCGAGGACGGCGAATGCCGCGGTCAGGACAAAGTTCTTCATGTTGATCTTCCTTGGTTCAGTTGACGGTCAGGGGGCCGTGCATGCCGGCGTCGTAGTGCCCCGGTATGAGGCAGGCGAATTCGAATTGGCCGGCCTGTCCGAAGGTCCACAGGATTTCTCCGGTCTGGCCGGGATCGAGGCGCACCGCGTTGGGATCGTCATGCTCCATCTCGGGGAAGCGCTCCATGAGCGCCTTGTGCTCTTCGATCAGATGTCTCGTGTCCATGACGAACTCGTGGGGGTTTTCGCCGTCATTGGTGATCTTCAGTCGGACGGTTTCCCCGGCCGAAACGTCCAGGGTCGCGGGCTCGAAGATCATCGCCCCTTCATCCGTCTCGGCCATACGGATTTCGATGGTGCGGGCCGGGGCTCCCTCCGCAGGGGCGCCGATGGCCATGGCGGCATGGCCGTGCCCGCCGCCGTGCGTGCCCGCCGCCAGGAGGCCGCTGGGCAGGGCCGCGACGGCGATGGCGAGGATACGTGTGTTCATTGAGAAGTCCTTTCTGCGGGTGAGGGAAGTGGTCAGCCCTTGCCGTGCCCGGAATGGGGACGCGGTGTCAGGATTGTTTCGGGCGTCGTTTGACGGGAATGGTCGGGCAGTTCGCCGGTCCATTCCCAGGCTTCGGTTCCGGGCGGGTTCTCGTACCAGCCGGGATCGGAGTAGTCGCCGGGCGCGATGCCAGCGCGGACCTTCACGACGGAGAACATCCCGCCCATCTCGAGCGGTCCGTGCGGGCCCCATCCGGTCATCATCGGGATCGTGTTGTCGGGGATTTCCATCGACATCTCGGCCATGTCGGCCATCCCGGCAGTGCCCATCGGCATGTAACCGGGGGTCTGACGGCGGATCATGCCGGTGACCCGCCGCTTGTCGGCGCCGATGAAGGTGGGCAGGTCGTGACCCATGGCGTTCATGGTGTGGTGCGACTTGTGGCAGTGGATGGCCCAGTCCCCTTCGTGCACGGCATCGAACTCGTAGGCGCGCATGGCGCCTACGGGAATATCGATGCTGACCTCGGGCCAGCGCGCCTCGGGACGGACCCAGCCGCCGTCGGTGCCGGTGACCTCGAAGTCGTAGCCGTGCATGTGGATCGGGTGGTTGGTCATCGTCAGGTTGCCGACGCGCACCCGCACCCGGTCGCCCTTAGCCACGACCAACGGGTCGATGTCCGGGAAGATCCGACTGTTCCAGGTCCACATGTTGAAGTTGGTCATCTCCGCCACGCGCGGGATGTAGGTGCCGGGGTCGATGTCGTAGGCCGCGAGGAGAAAAGCGAAATCCCGGTCCACCGGCATGAAGGTGGGGTCGCGCGGATGCACGATGAACAGGCCCATCATGCCCATTGCCATCTGGACCATCTCGTCGGCGTGGGGGTGGTACATGAAGGTGCCCGACTTCACGAGGTCGAACTCATAGACGAACGTCTTGCCCGGCGGGATCGCAGGGTGCGACAGCCCGCCGACACCGTCCATGCCAGAGGGGAGGATCAGCCCGTGCCAGTGGACGGAGGTGTGCTCGGGCAGGCGGTTGGTGACGTAGATGCGCACCCTCTCGCCCTCGACCGCCTCGATCGTGGGGCCGGTGGACTGCCCGTTATAGCCCCAGAGCCGGGCGATCATGCCATCGGCCATGATGCGCTCTACCGGTTCTGCCACGAGGTGGAATTCCTTCACGTCGCCGTTCATCCGCCACGGCAGCGACCAGCCGTTGAGCGTCACGACGGGATTGTAGTCGGGTCCGTCGGCGGGTCGTGGCGTAACCTGGGTTCCCGGGTCGGAGGTCGTGGCAAGCTCTGGCAGGTCGCGGAAGCGGGTCTGGGCGCTGGCGGCCGAGGCGAGCACGGCGCCGGCCCCGGCGGTGAGCAGGTGTCTGCGGTTGATCATTCTGTGTCTCCGGATATGTCGCCGCCCCAGATCGCCGCGGACAGGGCGATCTCGGCGCGCCAGTAGTCGGCTTTCGCTTCGGCCGCGCCAAGCTCGGCCTCCAACCCCTCGCGGGCATCCGCGATCAGCTCGAAGGTCGAGGAGAGCATGCCGTTGTAGCTTTTCAGGGCCTCTTCATCGATGACGCGGCGGAGCGGCAACACCTCGTCGCGCCAGTGCCGTGCGATCTGGTAACGGCCCGTCACAGCGGCATGCGCCGCCCGCGCCTCCGCCCGCGCGTCGATGGCGGTCTGCGCAAGCGAGTTCGCGGCGCGCAGATAGGCGAGTTCGCCGCGCCGACCCTTTAATGCCGCGGTGTCGTAAAGAGGAATCTCGAACCCGACCTCCAACACCCGGGACGTCTCGGTCTCGCGGCGGCCTCCATCCCCGGTCCTTTCCGCCTCCAGCCCGACGGCCAGCTCGATATCCGAGACCATGCGGGTTTGCCCGGAGAGCCGGTATTCGCGGGCCACCCGTTCAAGGGCCAGCCGCCCCGCCGCGATGTCGACGCGGTTCTCCAGCGCCATCCGCTCCACGTTTTCGCGCGCCGGCCTGCGACCGGGCAGCGCGGGCAAGCGGTCGGGCACGTAGTAGGCAATGTCCGCCCCCCAGAGCCCCATGAGCCGAGTCAATCTCTCCTTCGCCAGTTTCGCGCGCAGCCGGGCCTCGGCCCGCTCTGCCGCAAGCTCGGCGGTGAAGGCGTGTTCGCGTGCCTGATCGGCAGCGCTCATGGCGCCAGTCCGGCCCAGCTCGGCAGCCAGTTCCGAGGCAGAGTCGGCGGTTCCCTGTGCGCGGCCGACAAGGGCGGAAGCTTCGAAAGCCGCGACCGCGTCGACCCATGCCTGCCGGGTTTCCCACGCCAAGGTGAGCGTCCGGGCGAGCACCTCGAGCTGCGCCGCCTCGAAGTCGGTCCGGGCGATGGCGCGCTGCTGGTCCTGCGTCGCGAGGTCGAGAAGGGAGCCGACAACAGCCGCCTCGACGCTTCGCGCTATGCCGACCTCGCCGATTCCGCTGATGGTGACGCCGAGGCTTGGGTTGGGACCAAGCGCGACCTCCCAGAGGTCGGTTGCTGCGAGGCCAAGATCGGCAAAGGCGGCCTGAAGCCCGCGGTTGTTTATCAGGGCGACCTGCACCGCGATGTCGGGGCCGATCGTCTTGCCGTGGATCAGCGCCCTGACCCGCGCCTTGGTTGCGTCGAGCTCGGCGCTGTTCCGTACCCAGTCGGGGCTGGCGCCGGTGGCCTTGCGCGCGCTCGTGCTGATCAGCGCAAAGCCCGGACGTGGACCGGCGGCCTCTTCGATGGTGGCCGTGTCGGCGCAGGCTGCAAGCAGCGCGGGCAGGGCCAGAACGGCGGTTCGCAGCGCCCTCATGACCCGGCTCCGGGACGTTGCGCATCGTTCAGGCTGCGCCATTCTGCGAGGGCCTCGATGCGGCGGGGCTGGTGGGTGACGATGCTGTCGGTGGGTGCGGGCGAAGTGTGCCGCGAAAGCGCCGGTTCGAGGAGAGCGGCGCTTTCGGGAAGGTCCGGCAGCGGCGCGCAGCCGGCCAGAAGAAGCGGCACGGCGGCCGCGAGTCGGAGTGTCATGAAATGCCTCTTGGGATGAGTATCGCGCGTGCCGGAGATCCGGCATGGAACACTCAGACCTTGGGCGGTTTCCTCGGGCCTTTGGGGTCGATGAGATTCGCGCCGATCACGCTCATTCCATGATGCAGTTCGATGACGAGCGTGGACGCTGCGCGGTCGAGATGCGGCAGAAGGTCCAGGGCAAAACCGCACATGCCGATGCAGCATATGCCGGGTGCGCCTTCCGCGCCCGAAGTCTCGGTCTGCTCTGCCGCCGCGTGATCGGCGTGGAGCCGGTTCGTCTCGTGCACATCCTGCGTGGCGACAGCCGTGGGAGCGGGCCTCGACACGCAGTCCAGCGCCGCGGCCCGCGCCAGCACGGGCTCGACCCCCAGCACCAGAAGGGCCAGGACAAGCACGTATTTCGCCATGAGAGCGCGGAGCCTTGTCATCGTGCGGCGAAGATTGCCGCGTTCAAAGGGACAGGCAAGAGGTATCTTCACGCGCAGCTTCCGTTGGCGGACAAACGCGCGTGATGATGAGGCGTCAAAGTTTCACCCGCGCAGGCGCAGCGCGTTGGTGATGACCGAGACGGAATAGAGGCTAATCGTCGCCACGGCGATCACCGGGGCCAGGAGTAGCCCGAAAAAGGGGTAGAGGATGCCCGCCGCGATGGGCACACCGGCTGCGCTGTAGGCAAAAGGCGAAGAACAGGTTCTCCTTGATGTTGCGCAGCGTCGCCGTGGCCAGCTTGCGCGCCCGCACGATGCCGACGGGGTCACCGCGTAGCAGGGTGATCCCCGCACTCTCCACCGCCACGTCGGGGCCGGTGCCATTGGCGATGCCGACGTCGGCTACGGCGAGGCAGGGGGCGTCGCCCACCCTTTCGCCCGCCATCGCGAAACAGGCGCCCTGCGAGCGCAACTCCTTGACCAGCGCTTTCATTTTTCTATGGCAAGAAACCAGCGCACCAGGTCGGCGAAATCTGTGCGGAAAGCACCCATAGGTCCCTCGCGGCGGATGATTGGGGGTATCGCCGCGACCGCAGCCGGAACATTGGCGGCAGGCATCGGTTGACCGTCCGAACATTGGCCGGAGAACGACCTGGAGATATTTCTGGATTTTCTGGGCAACGCCCTGACTTTCATGGCTGAGCCGTGGTTCGCGATCCCGTGGTTTGCCGTAGGCATCCTCGGCGCCTTGTGGGTCCTGTGGGACTCGTTCCACGCCAACAGCGCGCTCAACCCGCCGCTCAAGGCCTGCTGGCCGATTCTGGTGCTTTTCTTTTCGGTCATCGGGATCGCCTTTTACCACCTCGTTTCGCGCCCGCCGGATATCGGCCGCTACGAAGGGCACGAGGCGAAGATGCGCCGCTTCACCGAGTTCACAAAACCGACCTGGCGCAAGGTCGTCGGTTCCGCGGCGCACTGTGTGGGCGGCGACGGTCTCGGCATCATGACGGCGATGGTAGCAGCGCGGCTCTGGGGCTTCACGTTCTGGCAGGAATACTGGTTCGAATACGCCGTCGGCTTTGCTTTCGGATGGTTCATATTCCAGCTCTGGGCGATGCGTTTGCACGGAGACGGCTGGCTGATGGGCCTCTGGCACGGCGGCCGGGCCGAGTTCTTCTCGATGATCACCGTGATGCTCGGGATGGGCCTCGTGATGTACTATGTGACGCCCGCCGTCGTGGGCGAGCAGCCGCTGCCGGACACCTATGCGTTCTGGAGCTTCGGTGCGCTCGGCCTGCTCGTCGGTTTCATCCTGACCTACCCGATGAACTACTGGCTGGTTTCCATTGGCTGGAAGCACGGCCAGGGTCACGAGCACATGCTGAAGCAGAAGGATCAGAACTCGGAAAAGCGGCAGCCGCGCGGAAGAGAGGCGCACGCATGAGACATGGACGATTTCTGCCTACGATGGCGCTGATCGCCTTGGCCGCGACCCCGCTGCACGCGGAGTTCGTCGCCTTCACGCCGGACGGTACCCGCATGCCGGAAGCGCCTCTCGCGCAGATCGGCGGGTTCCGTGCGGTGCTCGAGGGCTTGGTGGCCGACCTGGACAAGGCCGCGACTCACCTCGACACGGGTGAACAGCGCCGCCCCGCGACCGAGGCGCTGGACCGGGCGCTCCACTTGGCCGAATTCGGCCATGGCGCCCGTGGCGTGTCCGCGGACGGAGCGGCGGAATTTTCTTGGAGCCTCGAGGCGGTGCGCGACGCGCGTCACGAACTGCAGATGGGCCGACCCGAAGAGAGTGTCGCGATCCTGCACGAGGTGATGGACCGCCTCGACCCGAGCGCTCTGCCGGAGGCGATGCCGGAGGCCGGGCCCGGGCCAGAAGACGAAGGCCTGCGGGTCCTCAACATGCATGGCCACCGCCTTGGCGAACTGGAGGGCGTCTCCACGGACGGGGCGGGGCCGGTGGCGATGATCGCACATGGGGGCTTCTGGAGCATCGGCGAGACGAAGACGTCGATCCCCGCGCAAGCCCTTCTGGTTTCCGAGCATTTCGCCGTCCTTCCCGCACCGGTGAAAAAAAAGGATTTCGGCGAGCTCCGCCTGCGCCAGACCGAGTGAAACGCGGGCGAGCGCCGGGTTACGGAGTGCTCGCCCTGACTGTCAGAGCCCTACCCGGCGCAGGCGCAGCGCGTTCGAGATGACCGAGACCGACGACAGGCTCATCGCCGCCGCGGCGATCATGGGCGACAGCAGCAGGCCGAGGATCGGATAGAGGATGCCCGCCGCGATCGGCACGCCGGCCGCATTGTAGGCGAAGGCGAAGAACAGGTTCTGCTTGATGTTGCGCAGGGTGGCCGTGGCGAGTTTGCGCGCCCGGACGATGCCCACGAGGTCGCCGCCCAGCAGCGTGATCCCCGCGCTTTCCACCGCCACGTCGGCGCCTGTGCCCATGGCGATGCCCACGTCGGCCGCGGCGAGGGCGGGGGCGTCGTTCACCCCGTCACCCGCCATGGCGATCTGGGCCCCCTGCGCGCGCAGCTCCTCGACCAGCGCCTTCTTGTCCTCGGGCAGGACCCCCGCGCGCAACTCGTCGATGCCCAGGTGGCGCGCGACGGCCTCGGCCGTGCGCCGGTTGTCGCCGGTCGCCATGATGACCCGCAGGCCAAGCGCGTGCAGGTCGCGGATCGCGCCCGCCGTCGTCTCCTTGATCGGGTCGGCCACGGCGACGAGGCCGGCGAGCGCCCCGTCCACCGCGACATACATCGCCGTCTTGCCATCTGCGCGCAGGGCGTCGGCGGCCTCGTCGGCGGCGGAGGTGTCGACCCCGAGCGCCTGCATCAGCGCCGGGTTGCCAAGCGCCACCTGCCGGCCCGAGACGCGCCCCGTGACGCCCTTGCCGGTGACGGCCTCGAAATCGGTGGTCTCGTGGAGCGGCGCGCTCCGCTCCTGCGCGCCCTGCACGATGGCCTCGGCCAACGGATGTTCGGACCCGCGTTCGAGCGCGGCGGCGAGGGCCAGCACCTCGGCCTCGTCGGTCCCCGCCAGCGCCACCACGTCGGTCAGCCGGGGCTTGCCCATGGTGAGCGTGCCGGTCTTGTCGACGATCACCGTGTCGACGCGAGCCATGCGCTCCAGCGCCTCGGCGTCCTTGATCAGCACGCCCGCCTGCGCGCCGCGCCCGGCCGCCGTGGTGATCGAGATCGGCGTCGCGAGGCCAAGTGCACAGGGGCAGGCGATGATCAGCACCGAGACCGCCGAGGCGATGGCGAAGGCCAGCGCCGGGTCGGGGCCGATGGAGAGCCAGGCGAGGAAGGCGATCACCGCGATCGCGACCACCGTCGGCACGAAGATCGCCGAGACCCGGTCGGCCAGCCCCTGGATCGGGGCCCTCGAGCGGCGGGCGCCCGCGACCATGTCGACGATCTGCGCCAGCACCGTGTCGGCGCCGACCTGCGTCGCGCGGATCGCGAGCGTGCCGTTCTTGTTGATCGTGCCGCCGGTGACGCGGTCGCCCTCGGTCTTTTCCACGGGCACGGGTTCGCCGGTGATCATGCTTTCATCGACCGAGGAATGCCCCTCGACCACCTCGCCGTCCACCGGAACGCTGTCGCCCGGCCGGACGCGCAGCATGTCGCCCTCGACCACGTTCTCCAGCGGCGCGTCATACTCCGTTCCATCCGGCAGGATGCGCCGCGCGGTCTTGGGCGCGAGGTCCAGCAGCGCGCGGATCGCGTCGCCGGTGCGCTCGCGGGCGCGCAACTCCAGCACCTGGCCGACGAAGATCAGCGCGATGATGACGACGGCGGCCTCGTAATAGGTGCCGACACCTTCGCCCATCCGGTACTCCATCGGGAAGACACCGGGCAGGAAAGTCGCGAAGAGCGAGTAGAGATAGGCCGCGCCGACGCCCAGCGAGATCAGCGTCCACATGTTGGGCGACATGTTGCGGAACGAGTCGAGCCCGCGCCTGAAGAAGGGCAGCGCGGCCCAGAGCACGATGGGCGTGGCCAGCAGGAACTCGACGTAGGTGGCGATGCGGTGGCCGATCCAGTCGCGCACCGGCAGGCCTATGAGCTCGCCCATGGTCAGGATGATCAGCGGCACCGCCGCCGCCGCGCTGATCCACATCCGGCGGGTAAAATCCGTCAGCTCCTCCGAGGGCTCGTCGCTCGGTACCATCGGCTCCAGCGCCATGCCGCAGATCGGGCAGGCGCCGGGCTCGTCGCGGATGATCTCGGGGTGCATCGGGCAGGTCCATTGCGTGCCCGGCTGTGCCTTGGGTCCGGCCTTGCGCGCGTTGCCCGAGGCATAGAACCACGGGTCGGCCCTGAACTTCTCCTCGCAGCCCTCGGAGCAGAAATGGAACGTCTCGCCGCCGAAGCTTTGCGAGCGGGTGTCCTCCGCGACGGCGACGGTCATCCCGCAGACCGGGTCGGTCGCGGTCTTCGCGCCCTCGGGGATCGCGGCGGCGTGACCGGGGTGATGGGCGTGGTGCGTGTTCTCGGGCATGACCGACTCCTGTTCACGACACCTGATTTGGGGGCTCCAGCAACTGGAAGGTCAAGCGCCATGTTGATGGTGGTGCCCCGGCGGCGGGCGCAATCGGAGGAAGACGTGCTCGAACAGGAAGACCACCACCATCCCGGCCAGGGCGATCAGCACGATCGACGGGTCCGACTGCCACTTCATCGCCGCGAAGGCCGCCAGCACCACGGCGTCGAGCGCGATCGCCGTCAGCAGGACCCAGCCGCGCGCGCCGACCTCCTCGCGCAGGTTCCGGAAGACGCCCCAATGGATCAGGATGTCCATCACAAGGTAGAAGAACGCCCCGAGCGAAGCGATGCGGCCCAGGTCGAAGAAGATGGTCAGCAGGGAGGCGATGACCACCGTGTAGACCAGCGTGTGGTCGCGCACGACGCCCGGCATCCCGAAGTGGCTGTGGGGGATCATCTTCATCTCGGTCAGCATCGCCAGCATCCGCGACACGGCGAAGACGCTGGCGATCAGGCCCGAGGCGGTGGCGATGAGCGCCAACGCTACGGTCAGGTAGAAGCCGATGGGCCCGAGCGCGGGTTCGGCCGCCTCGGCCAGTGCGTAGTCCTTTGCCGCCACGATCCGGTCCAGCGGCAGGCTGCTGCCGACGGCGAAGGCGACCAGCAGGTAGACCAGCGTGCAGACCGCGATGGAGATCACGATAGCCCGGCCCACGTTGCGGTGCGGATTGGTGATCTCGGCGCCGCTGTTGGTGATGGTGGTGAAGCCCTTGAAGGCGAGGATCGCCAGCGCCATCGAGGCGATGAAGCCGGCGGCGCCCGTCGTCTCGCCCCCGCCGCCGGTGGCGGCAAAGCTGAACCCGCCGGCCCAGAGCGCCGCCACCCCGAACAGCGTGATGCCCCCGACCTTGAGCGCCGCCATCAGCACCGACAGCCACCCGACCGAACGGTTCCCCGAGACGTTGACCAGCCAGGCGAAGACGATCACCGCGACACCGATGGCGGGCACCAGCCAGGTGTCGCGGGGCATGTCGAGCCCGCGCAGCAGGTAGTTGGCGAAGGTCCGCGCGACGAGGCTTTCGTTGATCACCATCGACAGCGCCATGAGCAGCGCGGCCCCGGCGGCGACGGTCGTCGGGCCATAGGCCTTCTGCAGGATCATCCCGATGCCGCCCGCCGAGGGGTAGGCGTTCGACATCTTGACGTAGGTGTAGGCGCTGAAGGCGGTGACGACGGCACCGGCGATGAACGCGAATGGAAAAAGCGGGCCGGCCAGGGCGGCGATCTGGCCCGTCAGCGCGAGGATCCCTGCACCGATCATCACGCCGGTGCCCATGGCGACGGCGCTGAGAAGGGTGATGCTGTTCTTCCGGTAGTCCGACTTCATCCGGTGTGTTCCTTGTCCTGTGTCGGTTTGGCCCGCCGCCGGCTTGCTGCGCCGCTGCCGCGCAGGGCCAGCACCAGCAGTGGCAGGGCGGTCAGCAGCCCGAGGCCGATCGCGATCCACTCCGCCTCACCGAAATCGCCTTCCATAGCCACGCTTCCGAAATGCGCGAGCGCGAAGCTTGCCGGGAGGATCCCGGCCATCGTGGCCAAGGCGAACCGCCAGAAATGCAGGCGGCTCAGCCCGGCGGCGTAGCTCATCGCGTCGAAGGACACGAAGGGCAGCAGGCGGCTGATGAAGACGGTCAGGGTCAGTGCGTTCTGCGAGCCGAGCAGTCCATAATCGCGCTTGTCTCCAAGCATCCTTTCCACCGCATCCCGGCCAAGGCCTCGGGCAATGAGGAAGGCGGTCCCCGCACCGACCTCGGAGCCGAGCGCGACATAGGCCGCGCCCGCATAGTGCCCGTAGGCTGCCCCGGCGGCGAGTGCGATCGGCGCGCTCGGCAACGGGCTGGCGACGACTGCCGCGGTCATCAGTGCGATCACCGCAAGCGGCCCCCAGGGGCCAGCGGTGGCGACCCAGCGGTCGACAGTCGCCCGGTCGAGGCCCTCGGGCTGCCAGCCGGTCAGCGCCGCCACTACAAACGCGGCCAGCAGCAGGGCCCCGGTGCCCGCCGCGGCGATCCTGAGCTTCTTCTTCCCGGTGGCTTCCGTCATTCCTTCTCGGCGAGTTGCCAGCTCCTCTGACACACCGTGAACAGGTACGTGGCCGACCACGTTAGTATCATGAATCCGCCCAGCGATTGCAGCATGGTCACGATCCTGATGTTACCGGCCAGCTCGATCTGCGTGTAGCCCAGCGTGGTGAAATTCACCCCGGTCAGGTAGATGAGGTCGGCCCAGGACAGCGGGGCGGAGACGGGCCCGCCCAGGCCGTCCCAACACAGGAGCCACCGGTTCGCCGCTGCGAGGACCAGGATCTCGGCGAAGTGAAGAAGCAGCAGACCAAGGAAGGTAGATTGTATCGCGAGCGTCGAGCTGGTGTCCGGCCGCGGCGCCGCCCGTCCAAGGGCATAGAGGGCATAGTGGTGGACGAACCCCACGAGGGCGACGAGGCCCACTCCGATGGCAATTGCGGCAAGCGTCATGAACAAGCGGGATCAGGCGGCGTCGACGGCATCGACCAGCATGTCGCGCACCTTTCCGGCGACGGCGTGCAGATCGTCGTTGTCGATGGCCGTCATCGAGGCGACGGGGTCGATGGCGCTGATCTCGGTCCCGCCATCGGTCTCGCGCAGGATCACGTTGCAGGGCAGCATGGCGCCGACGCGCGGCTCGATCCCGATGGCCTCGTAGGCCATCTTCGGATTGCAGGCACCGAGTATGCGGTAGCCGCTCATCTCGGCGCCGATCTTCTTCTTCATTGTCTCCTTGACGTCGATCTCCGTCAGGACGCCGAAGCCGACATCCGAAAGCGATGCGCGGACACGTGCGTCGGCATCGTCGATTGAGACGTCTTTCAGTAGACGGTCGTGCGTGTAGCTCATGGAACTGTTCCTCTCTCAATAATCGGGCCCGGTCAGATCTACCGGGCCCTTATGTAACGCAATGTCACCGACTCAGTTCTGGTCCGGCATGTCCCGCATCATCGGGCGGCCGTCTTCGTCGCCCGCACGCATGCGGTTCATTCGGCCGGCGAGGGCGTTCATTTCCTCCGACGTGATCGCGCCATCCCCGTCTGCGTCGAGATGCTGGAAGCGGTCGACCATCGACTCGCGGAACATTGCGGCGTGCCAGTCGGAAAACTCTTCAAGGCTCAGCTCGCCATTGCCGTCGGCGTCGTATTCCTCGAGGCGCGACCGCATCATTTGGCCAGGCATGCCGTCGGGCATTCCGCCCATCATGTCCGGACCCATCATCATCTGCATCATGTCGCGGTCCATCATGGACTGTCCGCCCATGCCGGAGCCGCCCATGAAGCCCATTCCCGGGCCCATTGCGTCCGAGCCGTGCATCTGCATCATCATCCGCATCATGCCCTGCATCATCTCATGCCGGCCGGCGCCCATTGGCATGGCGTCGCGGCCCACGCCAGGCCCCGTGGCATCTTTTTCGTGATGACCGCTGTCGGCCAAGGCTGCTCCGGCGGTCAGCACGGAGATTGCGAGAATGCTTGCTGTTCTTGCGACTGTTCGCATGGATTCCTCCTGTTAACTGGGTTGCCACCAATGACGTGGGGATGATTGCGCGGAATTGAATGTCTCCGCATTATCCGAATTGTATCGGTCTGTCGCAAAGCATCTGCCTGATACAATCTGCTACAAATCCGTTGCTGAAATCGTATCCTCCGGTCCGGTAGGACGAAGTCATGGGACCGCTGCCGCACATCTTGGTCGTCGACGATCACGCGCAGATACGCGAGAGCGTGACGCGCTATCTGGAAAAGAACGGGCTGCGCGCGACCTCGGCGAAGGACGCCGCCGACATGGACGCGAAGCTTGCGGCGGGACATTTCGACCTCGTCGTGCTCGACGTGATGATGCCCGGCGAGGACGGCCTCTCGGTCTGCCGGAGGCTTGCGGCGGAAGGGGCGGTGCCGGTCATCATGCTGACGGCACTCGGCGAGGACGCGGATCGCATCGCCGGGCTCGAGATCGGTGCGGACGACTATCTTGCCAAGCCGTTCAACCCTCGCGAACTTCTGGCTCGGATCAGGTCCGTCCTGCGACGGAGCAACCGGGAGGAGCCGCTCGCCGGGAGGTTGGCAGGCCGGACGGTTCGATTCGAGCATCTGGTTCTCGACGCCGACCGGCAGGTCCTCATCGATGATAAACAGGGGGAGATACCTCTGACCGACTCGGAATTCCGGCTGCTGGTGGTGTTGCTGGAGCGCCCGCGGATGGTGCTGAGCCGCGATCAGTTGCTCGACCTGACGGCGGGCCGCACGGCAGGCCCGCTCGACCGCACCGTCGACAACCAGATCAGCCGCCTGCGCCGCAAGATCGAGCCCGATGTCCTGCGTCCAAGGATCATCAGGACGGTGCGCAACGGCGGCTATTGCCTGGCCACGGACGTGGAGTAGCAGGCGTGATCTGGCGGCATGTTATTTCACTGCGGGTCCAATTGATCCTGCTCGTCGTCGCGGCACTTGTGGCGGCCCAGATGGTCAGCCTTTTTCTGTTCGCCGATGAGCGGAGCCTCGCGATCCGCGCCGCCCTGGGATTCGAGGCGGCGGGCCGGGCGGCGAACGTGGCGCGGCTGATCGAGGAGGCGCCCGCCGACCTCCACGGCTCAATCGTCAGGGCCGCGAATTCACCGCTGGTGCGCTTCGATCTCTCCGATGACCCATCGGTCGAGCATACGGATCACTCAGACGGTGGACTTGTCGAAGACCGCATCCGGACCCTGCTCGACGACAGCTACAGCCGCGACATCCGTGTCGAACTGCACCAGGTCGAAGGCGAGCTGATGCCGCTGCCGAACCTGTCGCGCGAGATGACCGACATGCACATGGCGATGATGCGGGGCGAGCTGACCGCGGTCGAGATGAACCTCTCCATCGCCATACGGGGCGGGCAGTGGCTGAATGTCGGCACCCGGTTCGAGCGACCGCCGATCCAGTGGCCGCTATATTCCATGCTGACCTTCACCATATCGGCGGGGCTGCTGCTGGTCGCCGTGATCTGGTTCGTCATGACGCGCCTGACCGGCCCGCTGCGGCGGCTGGCCCGGGCGGCCGATAGCCTTGGTCGCGGCGAGAATGGGGCCGCGCTTCCGGTGGCTGGGCCGACCGAAGTGCGTGATCTGACCGGGGCCTTCAACCGCATGCAGGGCCGTCTGACGCGGTTCGTGAACGACCGGACGCGGATGCTGGCCGCACTTGGGCACGACCTGCGATCGCCGCTGACCGCCATGCGCGTCCAGGCCGAAATGGTCGACGATACTGAGACGCGCGACAGCCTCGTCGCCTCCGTCGAGGAGATGCAGGGCATGGTGGATGCGACTCTGACCTTCGCGCGCGGACTGACCGGCACCGAGACGCCGGAGACCGTCGACCTCCACGACTTCCTGGAGAGCCTGCGCGCCGCCACATCCGGCGGCTTCGCAATCGACCCCGGCCCTCGGATCGAAGTGCGCTTGCGGCCGAATGCAATGCGACGGGCGCTTCGAAACGTGATCGAAAACGCCAACCGCTATGGGGGCGGCGCCACCGTCGGTTGGCATCGGCGAGACGATACCCTGGTGCTGACGGTAGAGGACAAGGGCCCCGGCATTCCGGAGGAGAAGCTCGAAAAGGTCTTCGACCCCTTCTACCGGATCGAAGAGTCGCGTTCGCTCGAAACCGGGGGCCACGGCCTGGGCCTGTCGATCGCGCGGACGATTGTCCAGGCGCACGGCGGCGACATCACTCTCGGCAACCGCGAGACCGGCGGGCTAAGCGCGGCGGTCTCGATCCCGCTTGCCCCCGAAGCACCCGATGAAAGGAGAAAGAGATGATCTTTAGGCTTTGGAGCATGGCCGCCGTCGCGAGCATGACTGCGACGATGTCGGTGGCGGACCCCGAAGGCCCGTGGGACGGGCACATGACGTGGGGCGGCGGCCACGGGATTTTCGGCGGGTTCATGATGCTGGTCTTCTGGGGCGTAATCATCGCCCTGATCGTGCTGGGCGTCCACTGGCTGCGGGACAACAACGGCCCCAGCAACAAGCGGTCCCCCGACGCCCTCGACATCCTGCGCGCGCGGCTCGCCAAGGGCGAAATCGATGAAGAGGAACTCCGCCGCCGCAAGAACGCGCTCGACGAGTGAGACGCGAGGCGGGACGCATCAGGACCAGTGAAAGACAGACAGAGGGACAGACATCATGATACCCGAAATCGGGCATTTCGCCCTCGCGTTGGCCTTGTCCCTCGCCGTGGTCCAGAGCGTCCTGCCAATCCTCGGAGCTTCACGCGGCAAAGTGCGGTGGATGCAGTCTGCCCGATCTTCCGCGATCGGGCAGTTGTTTTTCGTCGGAGTGGCCTTCGCGGCGCTGATGCGGTCATTCGTGGCCAGCGACTTTACCGTCAGGAACGTGGCGGAGAACTCGCATTCCCTGAAGCCATTGCTGTTCAAGATCGCGGGAACCTGGGGCAGCCACGAAGGCTCGCTGCTGCTTTGGGTGCTGATCCTGACAATATTCGGGGCCGGCGTGGCCGTTTTGGGGTCGAACATCCCGGCGGCCACGAAAGCGCGCACGCTGTCCGTGCAGGCCTGGATCAGCGTCGGGTTCCTGTCTTTCCTTTTGTTCACCTCGAACCCTTTCGATCGTGTCTTCCCACCGCCTGTGGACGGCAGCGACCTCAATCCCCTGCTGCAGGACGTGGGGCTCGCGATGCATCCGCCCTTGCTCTATTTCGGCTATGTCGGATTCTCGATCGTGTTTTCCTTCGCCGTCGCGGCCCTGATCGAGGGACGCATCGATGCCGCGTGGGCGCGATGGGTCCGGCCCTGGACCCTGGCCGCATGGATGAGCCTGACCGCGGGGATCGCCCTTGGGTCGTGGTGGGCCTATTACGAGCTGGGTTGGGGCGGCTGGTGGTTCTGGGATCCGGTCGAGAACGTCAGTTTCATGCCCTGGCTGCTCGGCACGGCACTCCTGCATTCGGCCATCGTGACCGAGAAACGCGATGCTTTCAAAAGCTGGACCATTCTCCTGGCGATCCTGACGTTCTCGCTGTCACTGCTGGGCACCTTCATCGTGCGCTCGGGCCTGCTCACCTCGGTCCATGCCTTCGCCGTTGATCCGGAGCGGGGGATCTACATCCTCGGGCTCCTGGCCCTTTCCATCGGTGGCTCGCTGACGCTCTACGCCTGGCGCGCGCCGGACATGGAGGGTGGCGGATTGTTCCGTCCGATCAGCCGCGAGGCCGGGCTTTTGGTCAATAATCTGATCCTTGCGGCCGCAACCGGGACTGTCCTGTTCGGAACCTTGTATCCCTTGCTCCTCGAGGCCCTCACGGGCGACAAGATCTCCGTCGGACCGCCCTTCTTCAACGCGGCCTTCGTGCCCATGATGCTCGTGCTCGGCCTTTTCATGGGCGCCGGTCCCTACCTGTCCTGGAAGCGCGCGGATATTGCCGGCGTTCTTCAACGGGTTCGGTTCGTCGCCGGGCTGACGGGTCTTGTCACGCTCGTAGTCTGGTACCTGATCAGCGGCGGCCCTTTCCTGGCCTATGTTTCCATCCTGATCGCGGTGTGGCTGCTTCTGGCGACGCTCCGGGAATGGGCGTTGCGGATCAAATTCATGGAAGCTCCCCTGAGCGAGACGCTGCGCCGGGCGCGCAATCTTCCGCGCGCATCGCACGGTATGACGATGGCGCACGCGGGGCTTGCGGTGGCGATGATCGGGATGATCGGGTCAAGCGCGTGGAAGAGCGAGGAGATTGTCTTTGTCACACCGGGCGCCGAAGTCGCGATCGCCGGTTTCGACCTGACCTTCGCCGGGGTCGAGCGTCTGCGCGGCCCGAATTACATCGCCGACCGAGGCAGGCTCGAGGTGCGGCGCGACGGGCAGGCGGTGACCACGCTCTACCCGGAGCGGCGGAGCTATCCGGTAGCGCAAACCACGACCACGGAATCCGCGATAAGATCGACACTCGCGGGCGATCTATATGCTTCGATCAGTGAGCCCGCCTCGGAAGAGGCGGCCAGCGGTGAAGCCTGGACGCTGCGCATTCTCTACGAACCTTTGGTCAATTTTATGTGGCTCGGCGCTTTGATGTTGGTGGCGGGCGGCGCGCTCTCGCTTTCGGATCGGAGGCTGCGCGTAGGTGTGCCGCGTCGGGCCCGCCACCAAGGCGGCTTGCGCCTGCCTGCCGAATAGGAGACCCCATGAAACGCCTGATTGCAGTGGTGCCGTTGGCCTTCGCCGTAGTACTCGGAGCATTTTTCGTCTGGGGGCTGAACCCCGAACGCGACCCGAGCGAAATTCCCTCGGTCCTGATTTCGCAGGCCGCACCGGAATTCGATCTGCCTTCTGTTCCCGGCGTCGATGTGCCGGGCCTGGGGCGCGCAGACCTGACGGACAACCCGGGCCCCGTGGTCGTCAACGTCTTCGCCTCGTGGTGCGTCCCGTGCAAGGCCGAGCATGCCGTGCTGACACGGTTCGTCGAGCGTGACGGCCTGCGTCTCTTCGGGATCAATTACAAGGACGAGCCCGAGGACGCCGCGACCTGGCTCTCGGATCTGGGCAATCCCTACGAACGGATCGGCTCGGATCTGTCAGGACGTGCGGGCATCGAATGGGGCATATCCGGCGTCCCCGAAACCTTCATCGTCGGCCGGGATGGGACGGTGCTCTACCGCTATGTCGGCCCCATCGTGGGGGAGGATGCCGTCAAGAAGTTCACCACCGCACTGGCCCAGGCTGGGGCCTTGGACCGCGAGTTGGGCTCATGATCCGGACCTTGTTTCTGATCATCATGTTGGGGTTGCCGGGGGTCGCGAATGCCGTGGAGCCGGACGAGATGCTATCGGACCCGAACCTCGAAGCGCGGGCCCGCGAGATATCGAAGGAACTGCGGTGTGTCGTCTGTCAGAACCAGGATATCGACAGTTCGAATGCAGGCGTGGCGCGCGACCTCCGTCTTCTCGTGCGAGAGCGCTTGGTTGCGGGGGACAGCGACACGGAGGTCATCGATTTTGTCCGCGCCCGATACGGCGATTTCGTCCTGTTCAAACCTCCGTTCAAACCGCAGACCTACGCTCTTTGGATCGCGCCTTTCGCTCTGCCCGCAGCCGCATTCCTGATTGGCGGAATACTTCTCTGGAGAGCACGGCGTCGCCCTTCGGTCGAGGCCCTCAGCGAAGAGGAAGAGGCGCTCGTCGCCAAGGTCCTCGCACGACACGGTAGGGGAGGCGGAAAATGATCTGGGTTGTTTTCCTTGTGATGGCGCTTGTCGCGACAGCTTTCGCGCTCTTTCCGATCTTCAGGCCGGATACGTCGACCGTCGTTCGCTCCGACGCGGTCCCGGCGGTGCTCGCCGATCAGCTGGAAGAAGTCCGGCGTGATCTGGACCGTGGTCTTATTTCCGCCGCCGAAGCCAAGGCTGCGGAACTGGAGATCAAGAAACGCATTCTGTCTGTCGTTCGCAGAACAACGAGTGAAGAACATGGTCCCGGCGAAGGCGGCGGACGGGCCGGCGCGATCCTTGCCGCGCTTTTCGTCCCGCTCATGGCCTTTGGATACTACACCGTGAAGGGGGCTCCTGACGTCCCGGCCCTGGCATTCGCGGAGAGGGCCCCCGAGCGCGTGGAGGAAGCCCGGATCGTGGACCTGGTGCATCAACTCCATGCTCGCTTGCAGAACGATCCGAATGGCGGCGCGAGCGAAGGTTGGATGCTTCTCGGTCAGACCTACATGCGGATGCAGCGCTTCGAGGACGCCGTGAGGGCCTTCGAGACGGTCGCGGATCGCTCGGATGCAACGTCGGCGACCTGGTCGATGCTGGCAGAAGCCTTGATCGGGGCCAACGCCGGGACGGTGGTTCCGGGCGCCGAGGCGGCAATCGAACGTGCCCTGGAGATCGACGCAACGAACCCGGCGGCCACATTCTACGCCGCGGTGGCCGAAAGCCAGGGAGGCGACGATGCCAAGGCCTACGATCTGCTCACGACCCGCCTGACGGAAGCGAACGGATATGCGGCCTGGATGGATAGCTACGTAGCCTTGATCAATCGTCTCGCCCAAGACACCGGGCAGCCGCGCGTCGCCATCTCTGACTACGTATCCGAAGCCCCGCGCGGTCCCAGTGCCGCAGACGTTGCGGCGGCGCGCGACATGTCCGAGGGCGACAGAGCCGACTTTATCAGGTCGATGGTCGATCGTCTCGCATCCCGGCTGGAAGCGGAGCCGGACGACTTGGACGGGTGGATGAGACTTGGCAATGCCTACAAGGTCCTGAACGAGCGCAAGAACGCCATCGAGGCCTACAGCCGTGCGCAGGAACTGCTGGAAGCCGCGGCTCAAGACGACCCTCGAAGACAGGTCGTCGAGAACGCTCTCCGGGATCTCCAGGGGTGAAGTAGTGCCGAAGGGGCCTGAGATGGGCCTTTTGAGGGTCTGCTGCGGTCACCTGCCGGACAACGCGGCCGGCCGCTGGATCGATGGGGAAGGACGAGGCAAGGAGGAGAGAGCCATGAGTTCGCATGGCAACCCGCACGCCGGCCACATCCCTTCGGGCGGTCGGGGCATGGCAATTTCGGCCTGGCTGACGGGCGTGTATTTCGTGATCGAGATGGGCATCGGCCTGTGGACCGGGTCGATCGCGGTGATCTCGGACGCGTTCCATCCCTTTTCGGCTGTCGGCGGCGTGCAGGTCGCAATCGCCGCGGCGCGGCTTGCCCAATCGCCCGGCAAACGTATCCTTGAGTTTCGGCTGGTATCGCTCGGAAATCATCGGTGCGCTGGTCAATGGTGGCTTTCTGCTCGGCATGGCGCTGGTCGTCATCTACATGGCCGCGATGCGCCTCGGGTCACCGATAGACCTGCCGACCGGGCCGATGCTGATCGCCGCCGCGGGCGGGCTTTTTACCGAGCTGATCTCGCTCTGGCTGATCTGGAAACAGAGCAAGACAGATCTCAACCTGTGTGGGGCTCTCTGGCACATCATCCAGACCTTCGTCGGAAGCCTTCTGATCATCGTCACGGCGCTGGTCATCAAGTTCACGGGATTCCTGCTGATCGACCCGATCCTCGGCATGGCATTCGGGGTTGTGCTGCTATGGGCGAGCTGGGGCATCCTGCGCGACGCGGCCCGGCTGCTGATGGAAGGCACGCCCGCCGAGGTGGATTTGCGAGGGGTGATCGAGACGCTGGAGGCAATGGACGGGGTGCGGGATGCACACCATGTCCACGCCTGGACGCTGACCAGCGGGCGCAACGTGTTTTCCGGACATCTGAGGGTTTCGCGAGACGCCGATACGGAGGCTGTGAGCGATACTTGAACCGCGACTCCTATTGCTTGCGAGGGTAGGGGCGACGACCGATCTCCTCCATCATTTTCTCTCGGAAGACCTCTGCCGGGGTCTTCCGGCCCAGACACTTCCGGGGCGTATTGTTGAGCTGATCGCAGAGCTTCTTGAGTTCGTGATCCGTCATCTTGTTGATGTCGCGCTTGCGGGGTAGCCATCTGCGGACTTGCCGGTTGGTGTTTTCCACCGTGCCTTTCTGCGAGGGCGAGGAGGGGTCGCAGAACCAGGTCTGCGTTCCGGTCTCGGCCTGCAGGTGCGGCCAACTGACGAACTCGGTCCCGCGATCGAAGGTGATTGATTTCCGGGGCAGATGGGGCAAGTCCTGCACCGCCTTCATGATCTTCCCCATAACCGGCTTGGTCCGCTTGTTCGGGTTTCTCAGAAGCACTGTGAACCGGCTGACCCGCTCAACAAGCGATGTGACGTTCGACTGGCCAAGCTTCTGTTCGAACAACATCAAATCGCCTTCCCAGTGCCCGAACTGACGTCGATGAGCGACATCATCAGGCCGGAACAGGATGCTGACATCGCGGTCGAACTTGGGGGCCTGGCGCTTTCTGGCACGGCGCGGCCGACGGGACTTCCTGTGTTCGGGCAGGTACCACCACAGCTCCTGGGCCATGCCTGCATCCGCGTAGGGTCGGGCGATCACCAGTCTTGATCTAACAGGCCAGTCGTGGTCGTCCGGTTGCCCGCGGCGGAGCGCAGAGCATCGATCACCGCATCGCTCGACAGGATTTCCGACAGCACGATTCCATCGGGCGCGCCGGGGCCGTAGACGGCGTTGAACGGGATGCCGTAGCGCTCGAAACTTTCGAGATAGCGTGAAATGCTCTCGTCCGGACGCGTCCAGTCGGCCTGCATCGGGACGGTGCCCGCGGCGCGCAGCGCCGTCAGCACCGGATCGCGCTCGATCACGAGGGCCTTGTTGGCCTTGCAGGTGAGGCACCAGTCGGCCGTCACATCGACGAAAACGACCTCGCCGCGCGACACGCGCCGCGCTATTTCGGCCCGGTCGAAGGTTTCCCAGTGGAGGGACGAGGCCGCCAGCTCGGTCGCCTCGGGCTCGATCAGACGAGGGACGGCGATCAGTGCCAGCCCGGCACAGGTTGCGACGATCGGCCATCGCGCGAGAGGGGGGAGGCGCCGGACCGAGAGAGCGACCGCCAGAATCAACGACAGCCCGCCTGCGGTGACTGCGGCGGCTGTCCCCGCCACCCCGGCCAGCACCCAGAGAAGCCAGGCCACGGTCGCCACGAGGAAAATTCCAAGGGCGATCTTCAACGCCCCCATCCAGCGCCCGGGCTTCGGCAGGAGCGCCACGGCGCCCGGCACGGCGGCGACCAGAAGGTACGGCACGGCCAACCCGATCCCGAGGCTGGTGAAGACGATGAAGATGTCGATTCCGCGCCCGGCCAGCGCGAAGGCGATGGCCGTCCCGAGGAACGGGGCCGAACAGGGCGTTGCCATGACGGCGCCGAACATGCCGGTCAGGAAATCCGCGGCATGCCCGTGCCCGCGTCCGGCATTCGCCAGCCGCGTCTGCAGGCCGGAGGGCAGGCTGAACTCGAAACCGCCCAGCATGTTGGCAGAGAAAACCGACAGCAGCAGCACCATCGCCGCAAGGAACAGCGGGTTCTGGAATTGCAGCCCCCACCCGACCACGACACCGGCCCGCTGCAACAGGAAGAGGATCAGCGCCAGACCCCACATGAATGTCAGGGCACCCCCGGCTGCGGCAAGGAAACCCGCGCGCACCGTGCGCCTATCCTGCTCGCCGTGCTTGATGACCGTGGAGAGTTTTATCGAAAGGACCGGTAGCACGCATGGCATGACGTTCAGGATCAGCCCTCCGAGGAAAGCGACCAACGCGATCCAGATCAGGGTTTCGATGCCAGGGGACACGGCCGTGATGCTGAAAGGCGGGGCAGGGGCCTCGGCGGCACGGTTCGGTGTTATGGTGAAGGCCCGGTCCGGCCCGTCGGTCACGGTGAGGACCGGATTGTGAAGCGTCGTGTCGTCGGTTGAAAGGACCGGCAGAGTCGCCCAGAATCTGCGCCCGCCGTCGCCGAGCCGGATTTCGGGTTTGCCGAGCGCGTTGCCTGCGCCGAGTTCCGGAAAGACGTCCGGGTCCTTGAACGGTGTCGCGCTGCGGAGCGATACGGTAAGTGCGCTGGTCTTATCGTCGAGATGCACGAGTGCTTGTTCGATGCCGATGCCGTCCCCCTTGGCCGGAACACGTGCGAGGAAACCGGCGATCCGGTCAGCGGTCGGCTGATCGATTTCGTTGCCGGCGGGCAGATCGAGGCTCAGGTCAAAATCCTGAGGCACGCAAATGTCGGAACAGACGAGCAGAGAGACCTTGGCTTGGAGCCTTGCTGCTTCTCCTTGCCGAGCGAGTTCGATCCGGAGCGGAAATACGACTTCGCCGTGGTAGCCGAAGTTCTCGATGCCGAAGGCCGTGAAGCGTTCGGGGGCGGGCCAGAGGAATTCCACCTCCGAGACGTTCTTCGATCCTGTCCAGTCCACCGATGGGGGGATGCCGACTTCGCCCGGCGACCGCCAGTAGGTCTTCCAGCCGTCGCCAAGCTGAAGGTCCAGACCCGCTGAAAGTGTGCGGCCACTTTGTGGCACACCGTCCTGGGCGGCGATCAGGCGCGCGGTGAGGGCGGGGGAGTCGAATTTTTCCGAAGATGCAGCCTGCGCGGCCGGAGCAAGTCCGACCGCCGTGACCACAACAATAATGACGGAACGGAACGTCTTCAGCATACCTGTGACCATCCGTCAGCGCGTTCCAGTTCGATAATCCTTTTCAGGGTCGCTGCACCGACCTGGCCTTGGATGACCGTCCTCCCGATCACCAGCGCCGGGGTGCCGACAAATCCGAAAATGTCAGCCAGTGCCGCGCTGACCTGGATGTCATGACCCACATCGTCGCTGCTCATGTCGGCGGTCAACCGCGAGTAGCTTATGCCGATTTCCTCGGATAGTGCTTTGAGATAGCCTGGGTTGGCGCGGAAGGGTGTCGAGATCAGGCGTTCCTGGAAGCGCACGTAGGCCCCCTGTCGTTTCGCGGCGAGCGCTGCCCTGGATGCGAGAAGCGATGCCTCGCCGAGGAGAGGCAACTCGTGCCACGCAACCCTAATTTTGTCCCCCATCCGGTCTTCGAGACGCGCCAGTTCTTTGGTCTGAACCCTGCAATAGGGGCAATAGAAATCCGAAAACGATGCTACAGGCACCGTTCCTGGCGCCAACGGCTCTTCGCCGTATAGCGCGGTGCAGATGCTGTCCCTCACTTCCGTCACCGGGAGACCGGAGGATTCCTCCGACGTCCCGTCCAGTCCCGCAAAAGGGTTTGCCCCGAGGCTGCTCGACCCGCCCGAAACACGGCGAAATCCGGCCGGGTCCGAGATTGGCTCGAATTCCGGCGGTGGGGTGAAGTGACCGGCGAACTTCCGCGCGAAGGGATAGCCCGCGCCGATCGCCACGACGCCACCGACGGCAATAATGCGCCTTCTCGTGATACCTGTCATCCTCGCCTCGGTCGGCTCATGGCCTAATCAGAAAGCCCTGGCGGCCATCTTCGCATTCGAGCGTCCGCAGGTCCGTGCCGGTTCCGCCCGCCACGCGACACCCCCTGGAAAGCGCGATCCCCTCTTCCCGGGTCGACATCACGCCGGTATCGCGAAAACATTCGGAAAGCGAGGTCGAGCATCCGCCGAGCACAAATAGCAACGCGCTAACTTTCAAGGCTTGTGGCGCGGACACCTCGGCTCCCCGTCCGATTTTCGATCGCTGGCCGATGGAGGGCAACAGGAACGGGCGCCGGGAGCAGCTTGCGATCTGTCTCCCCGCCCCCGTGGCAGGACTTGCCCGTCATCCTGTGCATGACGAAATGGGCGCCGGCGCACAGGATCAGCGGGGCGAAAACCTCGGCATTCGCCCAGAGACCGGAAGCGTTACCTCCCGCGACGAAGAACGCCCCGATGGGAACCAGCATGACCGCGCAGCAGGCCATCATTCCATATCGCATGAGCTTCTTTCCCTGGAGGTTGCCAGGTCGATCTGCGTGTATCATGGTCGGTCCATCCTTCAGAAATCGTCGTTTCATCTGCCGCCCTTCCGCAGTGGAAGGTCAAGGATACAAACCGATACATTTCTCGCGGGCTTGTCAGGTTGTCGCATGCACATTCTCGGGTATTCATCTTCGCGGAACAGGCAGGACGCAGGCAGATGAAGGCAGACAGTTCGATCAGACTGAGCCGGCGTGAACTGATCGCGGGTGCGCTCACCCTGATCGCGACCCCGGCAATCGTTCACGCCGACGGCGCGCGGCGCAATATTTCATCGTTCCGCACGCATCGTTGGCGCGACCACTTCGATCGGATCGGAAACGGCATCATCATCGCAGACACGACGTCAAGGATGCTCCAGCACTGGACGGAAGAGGGCGAGATGCGCATCTACCCGACCTCCGTCCCGCTGACCGAGGACCTCACCCGCCGCGGCTACACCGAGGTTGTCGAAAAGCGTAAGAACCCCGGCTGGGGCCCTACGGCGTCGATGCGGGAGCGCGATCCGACCTTGCCCGTCTACGTCGAAGGCGGCGACCCGCGCAATCCGCTCGGCACGCGCGCGCTTTATCTCTCGTGGCAGTTCTACCGGATCCACGGCACGCAGGATACGCGCAAGATCGGGCGTCGCTCGTCGAGCGGTTGCATCGGCCTCTACAACCGGCAGATCGAGGAAGTGTATGACAGGGCGCCCGTGGGAACCCAGGTCAAGCTCATCTGAGTTTCGGAAAAAGACAGAAAGACAGTTACATGGACAAGCTGACCGCGATGGTGGCCGTCGTTCTGGCCGGAGGGCTCGGAATTGCGGGCTGGCAGTTCCTCCAGCCCGCGGCCGCGCCGACGGGGCATTCGATGACACCGCCTGACATCAGTGAGGTTGCCGAGGGCGCTCCGATTGCGGAGGTCAGCCTACCGGAAGAGCTTTCCGGCAACGCAAGACTTGGAAAAACGATCTTCGAGGCCAAGTGCGCAGCCTGCCACGGTCAGAATGCGGCGGGACAGAACGGGGTGGCGCCGCCCCTCGTCCACAAGATCTACGAGCCCAACCATCATTCCGACATGGCATTTGTCGCGGCGGCTCAGAACGGGGTGCGGTCGCATCACTGGGATTTCGGCAACATGCCTCCGGTTGAAGGCGTCACGCCAGGCGACGTCAAGATGGTCGTGGCCTATGTCCGCGCACTGCAGCGGGCAAACGGGATCGAATGATGGTCTGGCGGCACGCGAACGGATTGATGACCGCGTTGGTCCTGCTTGCCGTGATGCTGTTCGCGGCCCTTCCGGCTATCGCACCGGCCCACCCGGACGATCACGCGCCTGCGGGGGTCGCGGCCTCTCTTGATGGACATGAGACACCGGTCCACCAACCGGACGAGGCCGCGCCGGGACATTGCCATCCGGGACTCGATTGTTTCACGCCGGCCGTATTCATCCTGGCGGGGGACATCACTCCGCCTGAATTCCTGACGGCAGCGGTATACCTCACGCCGTTCCACTTGGACGACGACATTCGTCCCGACATGGATCTCCCGCCGCCGCGACGGCATTCCTGAACAACGCACGGAACAGGAATTCAGCACGACGGAGTATCGACACGATGAAGAGAACAACAATTCTGACAGCAATCGCCGTGACCGGAACGGCGGCGGCGGCGCTTGCCCACGGCGGCGCGACCGGCGTCGTCAAGGAACGTATGGAAGCGATGATGGCCATGGGCGACGCCGTAAAGACGGTCACGCCGATGATGCAGGGGGAGGCCGAGTATGACGCGGAGGTGATGCGCGAGGCCGCGCGCACTTTTCAGGCGCATTCTGGCGAGGCACTGACCGATCTATTCCCGGAAGGCTCCGCCGGGGCGCCCTCCGAAGCCAAGGACGTGATCTGGACGGACTGGGAGCGGTTCGAGGAGCTTGCCCGGCAACTTGACGTCTACGCCGAGGGCCTGGAAGGCGCCGCCGGGAACGGTGTGGCCGGTGGCGGCAGCGCGGGTGCCGGATCGATGATGGGCGGGGGCTCAATGATGGGAGGCGGGTCCATGATGGGCTCCGGCTCGGGCATGATGGGCGCCGGGACCTCCGGCATGATGAGCGCCGAGAAAATCGCCGAAATGCCGGCGGATGCGGCGTTCAACATGACCACGCAGGTCTGCTCGGCCTGCCATTCGCGGTTCCGGGCGGAAGACGACTGAGGATGCGTCGGATAATCTATTGGTCGGTCGGGGCGGGGGCGCTTGGCGCCGCTGCGCTGGCCGCGGTGATCGCATGGCCGGTCGGCAGCGCACCCGCGCCGATCGAGCTGGAAGGCAACGTCGACAGGGGCGCCTACCTGGCGCGCGCCAGCGGCTGTATCGCGTGTCATTCGAATTTCGAGGAAGGGGGCGCCCCCTTGGCGGGCGGCGCCCCGCTCGAGACGGATTTCGGCACGTTCTTCCCGCCGAACCTGACCACCGACCGCGAGCACGGTATCGGCGACTGGACCGTAGAAAGCTTTGCGAAAGCGGTTCGGCAGGGGATTGGACCAGATGGCGAGCCCTATTTCCCGGCCTTCCCCTATCCGTTCTATGCCGAATTCTCGGACCAGGACATCGCTGATCTGTGGGCGGCATTTCAGACCGTCGCGCCGGTGGCCGAGGCCGCGCCAGACCATGACGTCAGCTTTCCATTCGATCAGCGGTGGGGGCTGAAACTCTGGCGCGCTGCCTACTTCTACAAACCCCAGACCGAGCCACTGCCCGATCGCAGCGACGCGTGGAACCGGGGTCGCGAACTGGTGCGCGGTGCTGCGCATTGCGGGGCCTGTCACACGCCGCGCAACCTCGCCGGAGGCCGGGACCTCGGCGCGGTCTTTGCCGGCAACTCCGAGCTTCCGGGTGGCAGCAAGGCGCCGTCCATCCAGACCGAAGACCTCGAACGGAACGGATGGACGATTTCGGCGCTCTCCTATGCGCTGCAATCGGGCCTCACCCCTTCTGGCGATGCCTTTGGCGGCAGCATGGCCGAGGTCGTTCGCGAAGGCACGCGGTTCCTTTCTCCGCAGGACCGCGAGGCGATGGCGGTCTACCTGCTCGACGTGGAGGTTGGCGGGGCCGGCGACCTCGTGGAGAACGAAGGGGGTGCGCAAGAAGGGCGCACCGAGATTGACTGAGGAAAAGGCGGGGATCGTCAGCGCCGCTGTGCAAGGGATGAGAAAATGATATCCACACGGCGGCACATCCTGAAACAGGCGGGGATGGCCGGGCTTGGCGCGGCCATCCCCCGTGGGCTTCTCGCCGCCGAGGACATCGCCGAGATCTCGGCGCAGGTCGCACGGCTTCAATTGCTGCCCGAAAGCTACCCGCAGACCGAGATCTGGGGATATGGCGGCACCATCCCGGGACGCGAAATCCGGGTGCGGCAGGGCGAAAGAGTGCGCCGGCGCTTTGCCAACGAATTGCCGCAGGCCAGCTCGATCCACTGGCACGGGATCCGGATCGACAACGTGATGGACGGTGTCTCGGGCCTGACGCAGGAGGCCGTCGCGCCGGGCGGAACCTTTGAATACGACTTCGTCGCGCCGGATGCCGGGACCTACTGGTACCACGCGCACAATCGGTCATGGGAGCAGGTGGCACGCGGGCTGCACGGCCCGCTGATCGTCGAGGAGGCCGAGGCGCCGGATGTCGACCGCGAAGAGGTCTTGGTTCTCGACGACTGGTTGCTGAACCCGGAGACCGGCCAGATCGACGACAGTTTCGACCACCCGATGATGATGAGCCACGGCGGCCGCACCGGGAACTATGTCACCACCAACGGGCGCTACAACCTGACGCTGCCGGCGCGCCGGCACGAGCGGCTGCGCCTTCGACTGATCAACGCCTCAAATGCCCGGATCTTCCCGCTGAAACTGTCCGGGCTGGAGGCCTGGATCATGGCCTTGGACGGGATGCCGTTGCCCGCTCCGGCCCCGATGGAGGATGTCTTCGTCCTCGGACCCGCGCAACGGGCGGACCTGATCGTCGATGTCATCGCCGGAGAAGGGGACACGGCCGACCTGGTGCACGTGGACGATGCCGAGAATTTCTCGCAGGTGGCATTCGCCGTCTCGGGCACCGCCAGCCAGGCGCGCCGCGCCGCGCCAGCGGCCCTGCCGCCGAACCCGAAGATGGACCGGCCGGACCTTGCCGGGGCGACGCCGCTGCGGCTCGTCATGTCGGGCGGCGCGATGGGGGGCATGGACTCCGCCATCCTCGACGGCGAACGCAAGGGCTTCCGCGAACTCGCGGCCGCGGGCCGGTTCTGGGCATTCAACGGCGTGGCGGAAATGACCGATACGCCGCTGGCGGACCTGAGCATAGGCGAGCCCGTCCGGCTGGAAATCGTCAACGACACCGTCTTTCCGCACGCCATGCACCTGCACGGGATGCATTTCCGCGAGGTCTCCGAAGCTGGCGCGTTGGGACCGCTGCGGGACACGGTGCTCGTCGGCGGCAGGGAGACGCGCGAAATCGCCTTCACCGCGGACAATCCCGGCAACTGGCTGTTTCACTGCCACATGCTCAGCCATGCGGCCTCGGGCATGACGACCTGGGTGCGGGTGACATGAGGCTCGCCGTCATCGGGACGGGCCTCGCCGTTCTTGCGGCTGCAGGGATCTGGCTCGTCCTCGGACAGGGGCCGAACGAGGATGACGCCGCGGGGCCGGTGGACATCGCCCAAGGCAAGACGCTCTATGTGGAAAACTGCGCATCCTGCCACGGGGCCGAGCTTGAAGGCCAGCCCGACTGGCGCTCTCCCGGTCCCGACGGGCGTCTGCCGGCGCCCCCGCATGACGAGACGGGCCATACCTGGCATCACTCCGACCGGGTCCTGTTCGACTACACCAAGCTGGGCGGAGAGGCCCTGATGGCGCAGCAGGGCATGGAATTCGACAGTGGCATGCCCGGTTTCGGCGACAGACTGACGGATCAACAGATCAGGAACGTGCTGGGCTACATGCGGTCGACCTGGCCCGAGGACGTGAAACAGGCCCAGGCTGAACGAACGAAAGCGGACAATGGAGCGAACTGAAATGACCCTGAGGAGACCGATGCTCGCGCTGGCAATGGCAGCCCTGTTGCCGATGCCCGCACTCTCGCAGGAGCTTGACGAGGCGCGGGTCAAGGAACTGGTCCTCGAGGCCATCCGTGAAAACCCCGAGATCGTCATGGAGGTGGTCGCGCTGCTCGAACAGCAGCAAGCGGATGCCCAGGCCCAGACCCAGGCGGAGGTGATGCGCACCCAGCGGGACCTGATCGAGCGCGACCCGAACGCGCCCGTACTCGGCAACCCGGACGGCGATGTGACCGTGGTGGAATTCTTCGATTACAACTGCCCGTATTGCCGCCAGGTTAAACTCGAGGTCCGCGCGCTGATCGAGGAAGACCCCAAAATCAGGCTCGTCTACCGCGAATGGCCGATCCTCGGCGACGGGTCTGTCTTTGCCGCGAAGGCGGCGCTTGCGGCCCGTGAACAAGGAAAATACGAGGAATTCCACTGGGCGATGATGGGGATCGACGGCCGCGCCGAAGAGGTCTCGGTCATGCGGGTCGCCGAAGAGATCGGTCTGGACTTGGATCAGCTGAGAAAAGACATGGAGGCCCCGGAAGTCACCGAGCACATTGAAACCTCGATGCGGCTGACGCAGGCGCTCGGGTTCAACGGGACACCGTCATTCGTCATTGGCGAAGCGCTTGTTCCAGGGTTCGTCGAGAAAGATCAGCTCACCGAGCTGGTGACGGAAGCACGCGGGGCCGCTGAGTGAGGGCATCTCCCGCGCCGGGGTTGGCCGGCGCGGGGAGTGGCTCAGGCGGCGACAGTTTGCGGGTCGTAGCCTGCGTCCCTGATGGCCGCGCCGATCCGGTCCGGCGTCAGCGCGCTGTCGACCGTCACCCGGCGCTCGCCCAGGTCGCAGGTGACCGAGGCCGCCGGGTCGGCCGCCTTGACCGATTTCTCGATGGCGGCGGTGCAGTGGCCGCAACTCAGTCGGGAACCCTGAATTCCATGTCCGACCCTCCTTGGTTTGACGATGCCGCAGAGATGGGGTTCCAGCAGGGGGTAGGTCAAGATCCTCGGCGGGTGACAGGAAAACTTTTTCAGGACCCTTGGCCTTCCAGTAACTGGAGCCCTCATTTGAAGGGCAGTCCAAAGGAATCGAGGGGGCTGCCATGACCGCGCCGAAATCATTTACCCTGTCCGTCGAGGGCATGTCCTGCGCCTCCTGCGTCGGTCGCGTGGACCGCGGCCTGACAGCGCTGGGGGGCGTGCACGACGTGTCCGTGAACCTTGCTTCCGAGTCCGCCCGCCTGAGCGTCGACAGGCCCGACCGCCTGTCCGAGGCGGTCGCGGCGCTCGACAGGCTGGGCTACCCGGCGCGCACGGCCAGCGTGACGCTGAACGTTGAGTCGATGTCCTGCGCCTCCTGCGTGGGGCGCGTCGACAAGGCGCTGGACGCGGTGCCAGGCGTTCTGGAGGTCAACGTGAACCTCGCGGCCGAGACCGCGACGGTGCGCTATGTCGAGGGCGCCGTCACACCGGCCGACCTGATCGCGGCCAGCAGGGAGATCGGCTATCCGGCGACGGTGGCCGGGACGGCCGGCGGCGAGGCGCGCAGCGCCCGCAAGGCCGAGAAGGCGCGCGGCCTTGCCCGCCGCATGGGGCTTGCCGCTGCGCTGGCGCTGCCTGTCTTCGTGGTCGAGATGGGCGGGCACGTATTCCCCGCCTTCCACCACTGGATCAACATGACCATCGGCCAGCAGACCAGCTGGGTGCTGCAGTTTCTGCTGACGACGCTGGTGCTGGTGGGGCCGGGGCGGATTTTCTACCTCAAGGGCATTCCCGCCCTGCTGAAGGGCGCGCCGGACATGAACAGCCTTGTCGCGGTGGGGACGGGCGCGGCCTATCTCTATTCGGTCGTGGCAACTTTCCTTCCGGCGCTGTTGCCCGACGCCGTGCGCGCGGTCTATTTTGAGGCGGCCGCGGTGATCGCGGTGCTGATCCTGCTGGGCCGGTTCCTGGAGGCGCGGGCCAAGGGGCGCACCGGCGCGGCCATCCAGAAGCTGCTGGGCCTGCAGGTGCGCACCGCCCGGGTCATGCGGGAGGGCGAAAGCGTCGAGGTCTTGGTCGACGAACTGGCGCAGGGCGACATGATCGTCGTGCGTCCGGGCGAGCGCATCGCGGTCGACGGCGAGGTGGTCGAGGGCAGCGGTCACGTCGACGAAAGCATGCTGACCGGCGAGCCTGTCCCGGCCGAGAAGGGGCCGGGCGACGCGGTGACCGGCGGCACGGTCAACGGCGCGGGCAGCCTGACCTTCCGCGCCACGCGCGTGGGCGGCGACACCACGCTGGCGCAGATCATCCGCATGGTCGAGGAGGCGCAGGGTGCCAAGCTGCCGATCCAGGGGCTGGTGGACCGCATCACGCTCTGGTTCGTGCCCGCCGTCATGTCGGTGGCGCTGCTGACCGTGCTGGTCTGGCTGGTCTTCGGGCCCGCGCCGGCGCTGACGCTGGCACTGGTCGCGGGCGTGTCGGTGCTGATCATCGCCTGCCCCTGCGCCATGGGCCTCGCCACGCCGACCTCGATCATGGTGGGCACCGGCCGGGCGGCCGAGATGGGGGTGCTGTTCCGCAAGGGCGACGCCCTGCAGCAGCTCGATACGGTGGAGGTCGTGGCGGTCGACAAGACCGGCACGGTGACCGAGGGGCGGCCCGAGCTGACCGACCTCGTTCTGGCCGAGGGCTTTGCCCGCGCTGACGTGCTCTCCAAGATCGCGGCGGTGGAGGAGCGCTCGGAACATCCGATCGCCGAGGCCATCGTCCGCGCCGCGCGGGCCGAGGCCGCACCGCGGGCGGAGGCGGGCGATTTCACCTCCGTCACCGGGCATGGCGTGCGCGCCATCGTCGACGGGGCGCAGGTCCTCGTGGGGGCCGACCGCTTCATGACGCGCGATGGGATCGACACGGCCGCGCTGGCAGAGCGGGAGACCGAGCTTGCGACGCGCGGCCGCACCGCGCTCTATGCGGCCATCGACGGGCGTCTTGCCGCGGTGATCGGCGTCGCTGACCCGGTAAAGCCCGCCAGCCGCGCCGCCATCGCCGCGCTGCACGAGAAGGGGCTGACGGTCGCGATGATCACTGGCGACAAGCGCGAGACGGCAGAGGCCATCGCCCGCGAAACCGGGATCGACCACGTGATCGCGGGCGTTTTGCCCGACGGCAAGGTCGCCGCGCTGGACGAGCTGCGGGCAGGCCACCGGCGGATCGCCTTTGTCGGCGACGGCATCAACGACGCGCCCGCGCTGGCCCATGCGGATGTCGGCATCGCCATCGGCACCGGCACCGATGTCGCCATCGAGAGCGCCGACGTGGTGCTGATGTCGGGCGACCTGCGCGGTGTGGTCAACGCTTTCGAGGTGTCGCGTCGGACCATGCGCAACATTCGCCAGAACCTGTTCTGGGCCTTCGGCTACAACACCGCGCTGATCCCGGTGGCAGCGGGTGTGCTCTATCCCGCCTTCGGCGTGCTGCTGTCGCCGATGCTGGCGGCGGGGGCGATGGCGCTGTCGTCGGTCTTCGTGCTGACCAACGCGCTGCGGTTGCGCCGGGTGGCGCCCGCGATGGACGAACGGGGGCTGGCGCAGGCTCCCCGGAGCGGGGCGCCCCTGGCGGCCCCGGCAGAGTGAAGGAGGGTAAGATGAACATCGGAGACGTGGCCCGTCGCTCGGGTCTGCCTGCCAAGACGATCCGCTACTATGAGGATATCCGCCTTATCCGGCCGCAGCGCAGCGGGAACGGCTATCGCAGCTTCCGCGAGAGCGACCTGCACAAGCTGGCCTTCCTTGGGCGCGCCCGCGCGCTTGGTTTTACCATCGAGGATTGCCGCACGCTGATGGCGCTGTACGAGGATGAGGGGCGCGAAAGCGCGCAGGTCAAGCGCATCGCCGAGGAGCACCTGGCGCAGATCGACGCGAAGATCGCCCAGCTCCGCTCGATGCGCGCCACGCTGGACCAGCTCGTGCATGCCTGCGCCGGCGACCACCGCCCGGATTGCCCGATCCTGGAGGACCTGGCGCAGGACGTTCCGGAAGAGGCGGTCGGCGCATCGGAGGGAGTCCGATGACGGGAACCGGCGCCAGAGGGCACTGGAACGAGGTCTACGGGTCGCACGGCGAGGAGGCTGTGTCCTGGTTCCAGAAAGAGCCGCAGCCAGGCCTTGAGCTGATAGAGCGCTACGGCGGAGGTAACACGGCATCGGTCATCAACGTCGGTGGCGGGACCTCTCGCCTCGCCGACGCGCTTCTTGCCTCGGGCTATCGCGACCTGTCGGTCCTGGACATCTCCGAAACGGCGCTCGGGCGGGCGAGAAAGCGCCTCGCTTCGTCGGCAGAAAAGGTCGGCTTCATCGTGGCCGATGTCACGACCTGGAACCCGGCCCGTCACTGGGATGTCTGGCACGATCGGGCCGTGATGCACTTCCTCGTTTCGGAGACCGGCCAGGCGGCCTATCGCCGGGCGTTGCTGGCGGCCACCGCACCTGGTTCCGTGGCGATCATCGGTACCTTCGCGCCGGACGGCCCCGAGCGGTGCAGCGGCCTGCCGGTTAGGCGCTGGTCCGCGGACGAGTTGTCGGAGTTCTTCGCACCGGAGTTTTCGCTTGTGGATCGGCGAAGGCACAGGCACGAGACGCCGGGAGGCGTGACCCAGAGCTTCGAGTTCGCTGTGCTCCGACGGGTTTGAGCCGTCGGCCCCAGACCCGGCCCGAGGTTGGCCAAGGGGAACCCTCCAGCGCGGGAGTGTTGTTTCACACTCAATTGACGGCAATTGAGGAGGCGACATGTCCTATATTCGGTTCGGTCTGATGATCGCGACTTCGACGATCATCATGTTCATCCTGATGTATCTGAACACCTACGCGTGGGAGCATCTCTTCTTCTCCGAGACGCGCGCCTACATGGCCATCCTGATGGGGGCAACGATGGCCATCGTGATGCTGTCCTTCATGCTGGCCATGTATTCGAGCAAAGTGCTGAACATCGCCATTTTTCTTGGCGCGGCGGTCGTCTTCGCCGGATCTCTCTGGCTGGTTCGCAGCCAGGTCACCGTCAGCGGGCCCAGCTACATGCGCGCGATGATCCCGCACCATTCCATCGCGGTTATGACGTCGGAGCGGGCCGGGATCGAGGACGCGCGCGTGCGCAAGCTCGCCGACGAGATCATCGCCGCGCAGCGCAAGGAGATCGCGCAGATGCGCCATCTGATTGCGGATGTCTCCGGCGGCAACGTGGTCAACGACATCTACGAAGACCCCGCCGCCGAACCGGGCAGCGTCGAGGACGCCCTGAACAACACCCTGATTTCCAAGCTCGACCTTTCGCCACTCCCCGAGGAGGAGGCGAACCGGGTCGTCGACGCGCCGGGCGCATGCCGCTTCAACCGCAGTCCCGAGGCCGACCCGATCCTTTGGACCGGACCGGAGGGTGAAGCCGTGACCAAGCTCAACGGTGTTCTTGTCGGTCTGCAATCTTCCGGTGGCGAGCCCAGCTTCACCTCGGATGGCATGGAGGTCAGCGTTCGACCGCTTGGAGATGAGGCGGACTGGCGCGGTGATGCGGAACTGACCTTCGCCCTCAATGCGGGGCTGACTGCAGGCTACCGGGGTTTCTGGTCGTGCGGCTGATGTCGAGCGCGACGGCACCCAGACTGCCTCGTCTAAAATCTGCGCTGCGGTATCACGCAGAGGCTCCATGTGATCCATTGTACGCGTCGAAAATGTCGTCGATCTCTTTACCGGCTGCTGCGAGTGAGGCCTGCTTTGCCCTGTCACCGGTGTATTTCTTGCGCGCCTGCTGCGACGTGTGATCATTCATGAGCATACCGGCCAGCGTCGCGTCCTCACTGATCGCAAATACGACGTCATAGACGATGGATCGGCAGATGTGAGCGCCGGTTCCGAACTCCGAGGACCAGACCTGCGACACGTAATTCTCGGCAACGAGCGTGCCATCTGGATGGATGAATAGCGGCCATTCTTCTTCCTCGGCCGCGTCGCGCAGGGCGTCGAGATATTTCGGGTCATCATCCTGAAGCAGGCGGGCGTCGACGAAATGCTGCACATTTGGATGAATGGAGCCAGGGTATTCTTCCCGACCAGGAAGATGCCGGGTCTTGCGCAACTTGTAGTTCCGCAGGCAATAGCGGCCCTCGGTCCAGACGAGGTCGCGGCCGAACCTCAGGTCATGCCATTCACGTCGAAGCGGAGTCAGCGGAGGCACCGCGATCGCAAGGGCCCGGTTGCGCTTGATGACACGCTTTGCCGGGTTGGTTTGCTTCGCCACACCTTCGAGCACTGCCTCGGCGCGCGGATGAATGGTGGTGATGTCGATCGCGGCGAGGGCTGCGAATTTCCGGGCGGTCTCCACGCTGGCCCGGTCCCGCAGCTTCTGGAGGAGCTTATCGAGTTGCTTGACCAGGGCCTTCGGATAGGCCTTCGAGTGAGCTACCCCCCGAAATTCGGACACTGACATAAGCTACGATTTGGAGTCTGCT
>CAYNKL010000007.1:0-54929 GCA_964397775.1 uncultured Rhodobacterales bacterium
ATGGAAAACTTCGACCTGCCGGAAGCTGAGGCCACGTATGCCCTGAACTGATGCCGTCGACGCGTTGTTTCTGCTGTTCAAGCCTGGCTCCTGCTCGGCGATCTTACGAGCGACAAGTTATCCGTCTTGTTGTGACATGCGGTGCCTACCAGAGGAACCGCCATACTCGATATGTCTATCCGGGTTCCACGCCAGCCGCGCCGCGCCGCATGTCTGCCACGCACCAGAAGCTGAGAAAGCGGCATGCAGTTCCGAGACCGCAGATGTGTTCTCCTGCGAAGGGCGGAAGAAGCTCCAAGCGCCGGGTGAGGCTCGGCACATGCTGAGCGAGACGCCAGCTCCAATCCAAATGTTGTCCGGAGCACGTCTGGGGCCGATCGTCGGCATCCTGCCTGCGATTGGAGGCGCCGCGGGACTGTCCTTGCTGATCCATCTCTCTACGGCATTGAGCCGAACGCGGCCATGGCGATGATCATCGGCATGCTGGCCACGGTCAGCACGGGCGACACGATCACCTCAGTTCGGGGGTCTTCATCATCCCAGAGATCGTCGACCTGATCCGGCAGAACTGCTTGACCTCGGATCGCCCCGCGATGGGAAGCTGGACACGGCAGTGGATCCGGGACGTGATCGCTACAGCTGGTCGACCTCGAAGACCCAGGCGCCTTCGGTCAGGTTGTTGGCGATGAGCTCCGTCACACGACTTCCCACCTCGCTTGCCTCGCACAGACCGCAGCGGGCCATGGCGCGGCGCGGATCGACCCGTTGACCCAGGTAGTCGAGCATGACCCGAGAGGCTGCGGGTTTGCGTCCCCGCTTCATCGGGCCCCCGGTCTGGAGGCCGGTGAGATAGTCGATTCCGGAATGATAAGAGGGATACAGCACAAGCTGCGTGATCGAGGTCTTGAGCAGGATCTCGTACTCGATGATTGTCAGCCGTTCGCCCACGAGGAAGGCGAGCCCGCTGTACTTGTTCACATTGCGGGCGCCGCCCCCGGCCGCTACGTTTCGCTCGACGTTCTTCCAGACATAATAGTCGTCAACCCGGCTCAGCCGTGCCAGCGAACGGACGATATAGCCGGGATAGCTGAAGGCATAGAAGTAGCGGTAGTAGTAGCCGCAATAGCGGTCCAGATTGCCCGATGCACGCGCGAGCCCCTCGATCGCGGGCACGTAGGCCGGCAGACCCGACCCCACGCCCGGCGCACTACGCACAGCCAGAAGGTTGGCGAAGCGTTGCTCATCCAGCAGCAGCTCGTGTTCCGTGACCCCGAAGAAGTCGCAGATCCGGCGCATGTTGTGCCGCGACGGGCGCACCTGGCCGGACAGGTACTTGTTGAATTGCTGCCTGTTGATACCGATCCGCCGGCAAACCTGCGTGATCGAGGGAAAGTGGCTGCAGGCGTGGGCGAGGTTGGCAGCAAGGGGATCTGACATGCCTGCTATCGCTATCTGACGCAGTTTGGGTGTCAAGATGCAAACAGTGCGAAATTGCATCTCATCTCAAGAAGCGAAAATTTTGCCGCAACAGATCAGCACGGAGCGGAAATGGAACAGATCCCCACGACCCCCATCGAGGTGCGCGAAGAGCGTCACGTCGAGATCACGCTTGCCGATGGGTGTCGCCTGGCGGCGCGGATCTGGCGCCCGGCGGACGGTCGGCCCGTACCGGCGGTGTTCGAATACCTGCCTTACCGGAAGGGCGATTACACGCTCGCGCGGGATTCGGTGCGCGCGCCCTATATCGCTGGCCATGGCTACGCCTACGTTCGGGTCGATCTGCGCGGGTCGGGCGAATCCGAGGGTGTGCTGCAAGACGAATATACCGCGCAGGAACTCTCTGACGGTTGCGAGATCATCGACTGGATCGCCCGGCAGGAATGGTGTGACGGCGGCGTCGGGATCGTCGGCATCTCGTGGGGCGGCTTCAACGGCCTTCAGATCGCGGCCTTGCAACCGCCGGCGCTCAAGGCAGTGGTTTCGATCGCGTCCACCGATGACCGCTATGCAGACGATGTCCACTACATGGGCGGCACGATGGTGATCGATCAGATCTCCTGGGCCTCGCATATGTTCGCCATCAACACTCTGGCGCCCGATCCCGATCTGGTCGGGCACCGCTGGCGCGACATGTGGATGGATCGTCTCAAGGGATCGGGTCTCTGGCTGAAGAACTGGCTGGAGCATCAGCGCCGAGACGATTTCTGGAAGCATGGTTCGGTCTGCGAGGATATCTCGCGGATCGAGGTGCCGGTCTATGCCGTCTCGGGCTGGGCGGATGGCTACACGCGCACCGTTTTCCGGCTGATGGAAAGCCTTCAGGGGCCGAAGAAGGGCCTCGTCGGCCCTTGGGCGCACAAGTATCCCCACATCGGTGTGCCGGGTCCCGCGATCGACTGGCTGACCGAAGAATTGCGCTGGTGGGACCAGTGGCTCAAGGGCCAGGAAACCGGCATCATGGACGAGCCCGAGCTGCGGCTTTACATGCAGGATCATGCCGAGCCTGCCAGCTACTACGCGCATCGCGACGGGCGCTGGGTGACCGAGCCGTCCTGGCCTTCCCCCAACGTCGAACGGCGTCCCTATGCGCTGGGCGCGGACGGGACCCTGGCCCCCGAGGGCGAAGGCGCGGCCGAGGGTTGGCGCAGCATCGCCTCGCCACTGTCGGTGGGCCTTGCCGGTGGCAAATGGTGCTCCTACGCCCGGCCCGGCGATCAGCCGGTGGATCAGCGTCGCGACGACGCGGGCAGCCTGACCTTCGAGACCGCCCCGCTTGAGGCGCCGCTCGAAATCGCTGGCGACGCCAATCTCGAGCTCAGCTTTTCGGTCGACCAACCCGTGGCGCAGGTGGCCGTGCGCCTTGTCGACGTGGCGCCGGACGGCGCCGCCACGCGGGTCAGCTACGGCCTTCTCAACCTGACGCACCGCGACAGCCACGAGACGCCGGAGATGCTGGTGCCGGGCGAAGTCTACACCGCGCGGGTGCAATGCAAGCACGTGGCGCAGACATTCCGGGCGGGGCACAGGCTGCGGCTTGCGATCTCGACCAGCTATTTCCCGATCGCCTGGCCCGCGCCCAACGCCGCAACGCTTTCGGTCGATCTTTCGAAGACACGGCTTGTCCTGCCGGTTCGCCCGGCGGTGGATCAGCCCGAGCCGCGCGATCTGGGCAGCCCCCGGGGGGCGCCGCCAGCGGCTGCGGTTACGGAAGAGCCCGGGGTCGTCGACTGGGAAGTTCGTGAAAACCTCGCCGACGGAGACGTGCGCGTCACGGTCACCGAAGGGGCAGGACGCACGCGGCTTGTCGACAGTGGCCTGGGTTTCGCGGGCCATACGCAGGAGGTCTACGGCTACACCGGCAACGACTGGTCCAGCCTGTATGCCGAGATCGTCTCGGACTACGCGCTGTCGCGCGGCGATTGGCAGACAAGCAGCCGCACCGAAACGCATTTCCATGCCACGGAGACGGATTTCGTGATCCGTGCCCGCATGCGCGCCTGGGAGCAGGAGGCGCTGGTTCACGAGGAGGAGTGGAACCTCATGATTCCACGAGATCACCTTTGACTTTCGCAGACTGATGCAGATTCTGCATGGACCTGCTTAAGCTGCGAAGTTGAAGCACCGTGCGCCGAGGCGCAATGATATCGGCAGGGGACGCATAAGACCCCCGCTCCATCAAAACGAAGCGTCGCTCGGCGTCGCTCAGGGAGATTTCAATGACCGACCGTAAAAGCAAATTTCCGGCCCTTGGCCGTCGGGGCTTTCTTCAGGGCGTGGCTGCGACCGGCCTTGCAGCCGGGACGATGCCCTTGGGCAGCCGCATCTGGGCCCAGACCGGCGGGGGCGAGCTTCGCGTAAGCTCCTACGCCGACATCGATGCGCTCGACCCCGGCTTTTATCAGAACGGCTACAATGTCGACGTGATGAACTGCATCTATTCCAAGCTCATCCGCTACAAGCCGGGCCGCGAGTGGGAATGGGAGCTGGAAGCCGCCGAAGAGATCGAACAGGTCGACGCGACGCACATCCGCTTCAAGCTGAAGCCCGGCATCATGTTCACGGGCGGCTACGGCGAAATGACCGCCGAGGACGTGAAGTTCTCGTTCGAGCGCGTCCTTGAGCACGACAGCCCGGTCAAGGGCGACTGGGGACCGCTCGATCACGTGGAGGTCGAGGACAAGTATTCCGGCGTCATCGTCCTGAGCGAACCTTTCCAGCCGCTCTGGACCATCACGCTGCCCTACGGGACGGGCCACATCGTGTCCAAGAAGGCGGTGATGGAGGCCACCGGCGACGGCGGCACCTTCGGGATGGAGCCGCCCTGCTTCTCGGGGCCCTACGTGCTCGAGGAATGGAAGCCGAACCAATACGTCCGCCTGACGCGGAATCCGGAATGGACCGGCGAAGAGCCGGGCTTCGACGAGATCCGCATCATTCCGATGGACGACACCAAGACCGCCGAGCGCGCCTACGAGGCCGGCGATCTGGATTTCACGGAAATCACGCTGAGCTCGCTCGCCCAGTACAAGGACAATCCCCCGGCCAATACCGTGATCGAGGAATATCCTTCGCTCTACTATGTCTGGCTGGGCATGAACCTCGAGAACCCGACGCTTCAGGACATCAACCTGCGCAAGGCGATCCAGCATGCGATCAACGTCGATCAGGTCCTCGACGCCGCGTACTTCGGCGAGGCGAAGGCCTCCACCGGGCTGATCGCGCCCGGCCTGACCGGTCACCGCGAAGCCCCGATCGTGCCGGCCAACGGCGATCTGGAGAAGGCGCGTGAGTATCTCGAGAAGGCTGGCGGGCCGCCTGCCGAACCGCTGACCATCGACGCGCTCAACACCTCGGTCTGGAAGACCATGGCCGAAGTGATCCAGGCGCAGCTCATGCAGATTGGCATCCAGACCGAGGTCAACGTGCAGGATTCCGGATCGTTCTGGACCCTTGGCATGGAAAGCGAGGGCGACCGCTGGAAGAACGTCCAGCTCGTGCTCAACCGCTTCTCGATGCTGCCTGACCCCTACTACGCCACGAGCTGGTTCATCTCGGATCAGGTGGGCATCTGGAACTGGGAACGCTTCTCCAACGAGGAGTTCGACGCGCTTCACAAGCAGGCGGTCAGTGAGACGGACTCGGAAGAGCGCGACAGGATCTACAAGAAGATGCAGGACATCATGGAAGAGACCGGCGCCTACAAGTTCATCACCCACGAAGGCACGCCGGTGATGTATCGCGAGGGGCTGGAACCCGCGCTCCGTCCGGACGGGCGTCCGCTCTTCATCGACTTCGACGAAGCCGCATCCTGATCGAAGGGCCGCGTCCATGATTTTCTACACGGCCCAGCGGCTCGTCCTGTCGGTGCTGATCGTCATGGTCGCGGTCACGCTGCTGAACATTATGCTGCACGTGGTGCCCGGGGATCCCGCCGTGATGATCCTCGGCCCTCGCGCCACGCCCGAGCTGATCGAGCAGACACGACAACAGATGGGGCTGGACCGGCCCCTTCTGATCCAGATGGCGACCTTCTTTGGAAACATCCTGCAGGGGGACCTGGGCAGGGACGTCTTCACCGGGCGCGAGGTCTCGACCATCGTGCTCGAACAGCTTCCTTACACGCTGGTGCTGATCTCGGTGTCGATCCTCTGGTCGGCGGGGCTCGGCATCTGGCTCGGTGCCTATTCGGCGATGCGCCGCAACAGCTGGCTCGACAAGGTGACTGGCCTGCTCTCGGTGGGGACGATCTCGATCCCGTCCTTCGTCATGGCGCTCTATGCGGTTCTGATCTTTGCGGTCTGGCTCCGCTGGCTTCCCGCGATCGGTGCCGGGGACGGGTTCTGGGATGGCATCTTGCACCTGATCCTGCCCGCCTTCGCCATCGGCGTATCATGGGTGGGCTACGTGGCCCGTATCGTGCGCGCCTCGATGCTCGAGGTCATGGGCGAAAGCCACGTCCGTATGGCCCGCGCCTTCGGTCTGCCCGAGCGGCGGATCACGACCTCGCATATCCTGCGCATCGCCGTGCAACCCGCCGTGACGCTGATCGGCGCGGGTGTGGCGCATCTCTTCTCGGCAGCGGTTTTCGTCGAGGTGATCTTCGCCCGACCGGGCATCGGCGCGCTGATCGTGAGCGCCGTGAACGAACGCAACTATCCCATCGTGCTGGGGGCAGTGCTGATCACCACCGGCATCATCGTGCTCGCGACGCTGATCTCGGACCTCGTGATCGCCTGGCTCGACCCACGCCAGAGGGAGGGCATGTGACATGACCGATACCGTTACCGCGCGCGACAGCGCGCTTCCGGAACCGACGCTTCTGGCGCGCACCCTGCGGCAGCTTTCAGGCAACATGCTGGGGGTCTTCGGCTTTGTGCTCGTGGCGCTCATCGTCCTCTCGGCGATCTTCGCACCGCTTATCGCACCCTACGATCCCACGCAGATCATGACCGGCCCGCGCATGGCGCCGCCCTCGGCCGAACACTGGCTGGGCACAGACAACATCGGCCGCGACATCTTCAGTCGTGTCATCGCCGGGGGCCGTATCGCGATGCAGGTGGCGCTCGCCACGCTCGCGGCCGCGCTGACGCTGGGTCTCGCACTGGGTCTGATCGCGGGTCTCGGGCCTCGCTGGCTCGACAACGTGCTGTTGTTGGTCTTCGACGCCGTCCGCAGCTTCCCGGTTATCGTTTTCGGTCTGGCGCTGGTGACGATCATCGGGCCGAGCCTATTTACCGTGATCCTCGTAGTCGCCATCACCTCGATCCCGATTTACGCGCGGATCGTGCGCACGCAGACCCAGCAGCTTCGGAATTCTGAGTTCATCCAGGCCGAGATGGCGATGGGCGCGAGCATGCCGCGCATCCTGATCATCCACGTGCTGCCAAACGTCATCGGCCCGTTGCTGATCCTCGTCAGCATGGACGTGCCGCTGGTGATCGCCACCGAGGCGGGGCTGAGCTTCCTCGGCATGGGGGTGAAGCCACCCACTCCTTCTTGGGGCGTGATCCTCAACGACGGCTACAACTACATCCGCAACTCGCCCTGGCCGGTCATCGGCGGGTCGGTCCCCATCGTGCTGGTGACCCTCGGCTTTACCTTCCTGGGCGAGGCCCTTCGCGACATTTTCGATCCCAAGCTGCAGAGGTCCTCATGACCGACGCCTTCCCGGGCGCAGAGACGCTCCTCACCGTCGATCGGCTTTCGGTCGACTTCGACACCCCGCGCGGCACGATCCACGCGCTTCGCGACATCGCGCTCGACGTGCCCAAGGGACGCATTCTCGGGCTGGTGGGCGAAAGCGGCTGCGGCAAGTCCACGCTCGCCTACAGCCTCATCGGCCTGCTCGCGGGCAACGCCAAGGTCGTGGGCGGCGCCATCCGCATGGGCGGCAAGGATCTGACGAAGCTGGATACGCGCGGCTGGCGCAGCATGCGCGGACAAAGGATCTCGATGATCTTTCAGGATCCGATGACCTCGCTCAATCCGGTGAGCACGATCGGGCGCCAGATGACCGATATCCAGTATCGCGACACCGGGTCCTCTGCTGACAAGCGCCGCCGCGCCGTCGAGATGCTGGAGCAGGTGCAGATCCCCGATGCGGCGTCCAAGCTCGATGTCTATCCGCATCAGCTATCGGGCGGCATGCGCCAGCGGGTCTGCATTGCCATGGCGCTGCTGACCAGGCCCGATGTTCTGATCGCGGACGAACCGACAACCGCGCTCGATGCCACGCTCGAGGTTCAGATCGTCAACCTGTTGCGCGATTTGCAACAGGAATACGGCTGTTCGATCGTCTTCGTCTCGCACCATCTCGGGACGGTTGCGGAACTCTGCGACGAGGTTGCGGTGATGTATGCGGGCGAAGTGGTCGAGACGGGCAGCGTGCGCGCCGTCTTCCGCACGCCCGCGCATCCCTACACTCAGGCGCTTTTCGATTGCGATCCGGGCCGCATCAAGCAAGCCACGCGCCACTTGCCCACGATTCCGGGCACTCTGCCTGACCTGCGCCAGTTGCCGAAGGGCTGCGCCTTTCGTGCGCGATGCTCGCGTGCCTGGGAGAGATGCGCTTCAGAACACCCGCCGATGTATCCGGCGCAGGCTGGGCAGGCGGGGCGCTGTCACATTCTTGATGAGGCCGAGGTGACCGCATGAGCCTTCTGGAAGTCGAAAACCTGCAGGTGAGCTACCGCCGCCTTGGCGCACTGCGCGCGGCCCTTTCGTCCGAACCCGCTTATTTCGATGCCGTCGCGGGCGTTTCCTTCGAGATCGAGGCCGGCAAGACCATGGGGCTCGTTGGCGAAAGCGGTTCAGGCAAGTCGACCATTGCGCGCACGCTCATTGGTCTGAAAGAAGTCTCCGGCGGCTCGATCCGTTTCGATGGAGCGGAAATCGGCAACGCGTCGAAACGCGACTGGGCGCGGCTCCGGCGCGAGATGTCGATGATGTGGCAGGATCCGGTGGGCTCCCTCAGCCCGCGGCTGACCGTCCGCTCGCTGGTGACCGAGCCGCAGCGCATCCACGGAAAGACCGTCCCGAAAGGCGAGGCCGAGCGCCTGCTCAAGCTTGTGGGGCTGCCTGCGGAATTCGCCACACGCTATCCGCACCAGCTCTCCGGCGGTCAGGCGCGACGCGTGGGCGTGGCCCGCGCACTGGCGCTGGACCCCAAGCTGTTGATCGCCGACGAACCCACGGCGGCGCTCGACATGTCGGTGCAGGGTGAGGTTCTCAACCTCCTGGCCGAGGTTCAGGAGAGGACTGGTGTGGCAATCCTGGTCATCACCCATAATCTCAACGTGGTCCGGCACATTACAGACAGCATGGCGATCATGTACCTGGGGCGTTTCGTGGAGCAGGGCGCAACAGCAGACATCTTCTCGAAGCCACATCACCCGTATACCGAGGCGCTTCTTTCGGCGAACCCGGAGCCTGATCCCGACCACCGGTCGGAACGCGTGGAGCTCAAGGGCGAGGTGCCCAGCCCGGTGAACCGACCAACAGGGTGCGACTTCCACACCCGTTGCCCTCACGCCCGGCCCGATTGCGCAAAGATCGCCCCCAACTGGCAGCGGCACGGGACACACGGATATAGCTGTCACTACCCGCTAAATGTCTGATGCCGAGCGGCCAGCGACCTGCTGACCGAGCATTGTCATCCGCGTCTTGGATTGGCTTGGTGCGCAAAGGCTGAAGTGAAGTTCAGCTTTTGACTTCAATGTTGGAGGGGGCGTGCCGAGGTGAAGATGCAATGGAGCGTCGTGATAGGCTGACCAGTTCCTGGTCTTGCAGGTCTGCGGTGCAGCCCAGCTACCATGCTGGTTTCACCAGATGACTCCCTCACAGGATGTCCGCAACAGAGCCAGTGCGATCCATTCGTTGGAATGGCGGGGTGGCCTAATGAGAGCGGCACGTCCCGGCTGAGGGCCACGCTGGGGCTCGGTCACGAAAATCAGGTTGAGAGCCGCAGGGGCTTCACTGCCGACAAGAACTCAAGCGGCGTTCTTAATTCAACTTGCAGGCTGATCGTTTCCGCCCAAGGCGAACCACCTGAGGCATGCCAGAAGACTGAATTCTGTATGGAGGCTCTCTGTCTGCCAAATGTCGCTGATCCGAAATTTGTGATCACATCGACCGAAGGCTTTCATTCTGGCGATATCTGCCGGAGATCTTATCACTTTGAAATTAAAATATATTATCGTGCATAGCTCAGATATTGAATAGGGCAATCCGTCCTTCGGTCATAGCCGCTATGCATTGACGCGTTGGTCGCGGATCGCTTCCCTAGGATGAAACACAGTTTTGTTCGCAACCAGAGGGGGTTTTCCATGACAAGTATCTCAAGGAGGCAAATGCTGCAGATTGTCGGCACTGCGGCCGGCAGCGCAGCTATGCTGCATGCCATGACAGTCATGGGTCACGCCCAAGGCTCCACCTATTCTGGGCCAATCCAGCTCGACGGGGCGCCAGAGGGAACGAAAGTCCTGGTTCTCGGTGCCGGTCTGGCCGGTATGACGGCAGCCTTGGAGCTTCGATCTGCCGGTTACGAAGTGGAGGTGCTGGAATTCCGGGAGAAAGCGGGCGGGCGCTGCTGGACCCTGCGTTCGGGCGATACGTATACTGAACTTGGCGGCGACACGCAGAACGTCGACTTTGCGGAGGGGAATTATCTCAATCCCGGTCCCTGGCGCATTCCTCATTACCACCACGCCGTACTCGACTATTGCCGGCGTCTCGGCGTGCAGCTCGAGCCGTTCATCCAGAAAAATCACAACACGTACCTGCATCGGCAGGATGCCTTCGACGGAAAACCTGTTCGGTTCAAGGAAATCGCAACCGATCACCGAGGGCATACATCCGAGCTTCTGGCCAAGGCGGTCGATCAAGGCAAGCTGGACGATCTGGTTTCGGAGGAAGATCGCGAAGCCCTGCTGGAGAGCCTCAAGTCCGTCGGCGTCCTCAACGAGAAATACGAGTATGTCGAAAGCCTCGATACTGCCTATTATCGCGGATATTCCAAGACCCCGGGTGGTGGCCTCAGTGCAGCGCCGGAACCCACAAAGCCCATCGATCTTTCGACGATCCTGGATTCCCGCCTCTGGACATGGCTTGCGACCCACGAGTCTCTGAACCACCAATTGACCATGTTCCAGCCCGTCGGCGGCATGGACCAGATCGCGCGCGGCTTCGAGCGCGAGGTCGGAGACCTCATCACCTACAACGCCAAGGTTCTATCGCTTCAGCAGGACGAGGAAGGTGTGAGTGTCACCTGGGAGGACACCCAGGGCGGAGGCCAGCAAACTTCGACGGCCGATTACTGCGTCTGCACGATTCCTTTCTCGATCCTCGGGCAGATTGACCACAACCTTTCGGGCGAGCTCAGCTCGGTCATCGACAGCATGTTCTACAACGGCTCGGTGAAGTGGGGGCTGGAGTTCAACCGCCGCTTCTGGGAGGAAGATGAGCATATCTACGGCGGGATCAGCTACACGGATCTGCCGATTACCCAGATCAGCTATCCGTCCACCGGATATCTCTCCAGCGGACCGGGCGTCCTTCTCGGGGGCTACACCTGGCGCGGTCCCGACAGCTTCGAATTCAACGCGATGAGCGCGAAAGAGCGGGTGCAGGTGGCTCTCGAATACGGCGCCCAGATCCATCCCCAGTATCGCGACGAGTTCAAGACGGGCATCAGCGTCTCGTGGCACAAGGTGCCCTGGGTCCTCGGCTGCTCTGGCGTCTGGCAGGACAAAGAGCGCGATTACGAAGCCGCCGCCAAGATCGACCGCCGCGTGGTCTGTGCCGGAGAGCACATCTCGTATCTGCCGGCCTGGCAGGAGGGCGCGATCCTGTCCTCCCTCGACGCGATCACCCGCCTCCACGACAAAATCAAGAACGGATGAGACCGATGCTCAGAGTCATGATTTCGGCCGCGGCGATGTGCGTCGCCAGCGCGGCCTTCGCCCAGGATGTCCAGGACCAGGATTCCGAGCGGAACGATGCTGCCATCGGCCTGCCGCTGGAGACATTTTCGGACGACACCATCACCGGCACCGAAGGTGAGGAAATCTACAACAATGTCTGCGCCGGTTGTCACATGCCAGATGGAAGCGGTGCGGTGGGCGCGGGCAAATACCCCGCGCTTGCGGACAACCCGCAGCTCGAGTTCGCCAGCTACCCGATCTACATCATCGTCAACGGTCAGAAGGGCATGCCCGCGCTCGGGACGATGATGTCGAACGAGCAGATCGTGGAGGTCGTGACCTACCTCCAGACCGGCCTGAACGATTTCGAGGCGGATGCCTCGGTCGAGCAAGTCGCATCCGCTCGTCCGCAAGACCCGCAACAAACCACTGGAGAACATTGAATGCGAAGAACGACCCTCACCGCCCTCGCCCTTGTGATGTCCGCGGGCATTGCCTCCGCGCAATCCGGAGAGGTGACGCGCCACCCCATTCCCAACTCCGACTTCCCGATCCTCCAGGCCGTTGAGGTCCCGGCCGACGCCACGCTGGTCTACCTCAGCGGGACGGTGCCCCAGGTCGCCGACGAGAGCGCGGAAGATGGGTCGGCCGAGCGTTTCGGAGATACCGCGACGCAAACGGAAACCACGCTTGCCTCGATCCAGTCCAAGCTCGAGAGCCTCGACTTGGACATGGGCGATGTCATCAAGATGCAGGCCTATCTTGTCGCGCCGGAGGGGGCCGACGGCATGGATTTCTCCGGCTTCATGGACGGCTACACCCAGTATTTCGGGACAGAAGAGCAGCCGAACCTGCCGACCCGATCCGTCTTCGAGGTGGCAGGCCTTGCGAACCCCTCATGGCTGGTTGAAATCGAGGTCGTTGCAGTCAGGTCTGCGTCTGAAAACGAAGACTGAGAACCAACTACTGGGCGGGCTGCATCGCAGCCCGCTCCGCCATGCTGGCGACTAAAAAGGGGGCGCGTCACGTCCTGCGGCCCAAAACTCGGAGAAGCCGCTTTTATTTTCGGCGCAACGCCGGCTGGGAAGCGCGCGCGGACGCTGCGTCCGCACGGGGCAGAGATGCTGCGCAACGCAAGAATGCCCCTTTCGGTGAAGCCGCCTCAAAGCGCAAACCACCTTCAGGATAAAGTCTTAGGACCAGAAGGCTCTTCGGTCTCTGTGACAGCCGTGGTGTCGCTTTGCGCCCACGCACCCGGCTGATCAAGCTTTGAACGTGTCTGTGAACCTGACGGGCGCAAGTCTGAGAGATCCGCTGTCTCAATGGGCCGCGTATTACGCGTCGGGCTCGGAATGCGGTTTCGCAGCGGCGTGAGAAGCCGGGCTGCGGCATGTCTTGTCGGCGGCTCGGCTCTCAAAATCCTGCGCCACGTCTTCGACCCGGATCTTGGCGAACTGCGCGAGCAGTCGCGCCTCAGCCTCGCGCAGCGATGCATCGAGCCTGGTATCCACCGCCTTTTCGACCAGGCAGTCGGACGGGTCTGCATTGGGACCGATGTTGAACAGGGGGGGCGCGCCGACGGCCTCGTAGACGTCCCGTAGCGTCACGTCGGTCAGGGGGCGAGCGAGTTTCCAGCCGCCGCCATGGCCCTTTTCCGACGTCACGATGCCCCTGTCGCGCAGCCCGCCCATCATCCGGCGCACCACCACCGGATTGGTCGAGATCATCGTCGAGATCTGCTCCGACGTCGCGAGCGCCACATGGCGGTCCATGTGGATGAGCACGTGCAGCATGCGGGACAGGCGCAGGTCGCGGGGCATGGGGCGTGATCCTCTGTCGGTTCCCGGGTCCTTAACATCCCTCACGCAACATTCCAAGTTTCTTGTCTTGCCGATCTCCGCCGAATCACGTAACTCTCCGTGTTGCGATATCCCGCGGAAGGAACCTCATCCATGGATTACGACGTCATCATCATCGGAGGCAGCTTCGCCGGGCTCTCGGCTGCCATGCAGCTGGCTCGGGCCCGGCGGAAGGTGCTGGTGCTCGACACCGGGGCGCCGCGCAATCGGTACGCCGTCGCGTCCCACGGCTTTCCCGGCCAGGATGGCAGGCGACCTGAGGACATCATGGGCACGTTACGCGCCGAGCTTCGTGCCTATCCGACCGTGACACTCCGGGATGCCGAGGCGGTGCATGCGGCCCGCCAGGGAGCCGGCTTTCGCCTGTCGCTCTCATCGGGAGGCCCGCTCACGGCCACGCGGCTCATCCTCGCCTACGGTGTGCGTGACACGCTACCCGATCTGCCGGGCCTGTCCGAGCGCTGGGGGGCGAGTGTGCTGCATTGCCCTTACTGCCATGGCTACGAGCTGAACCGGCAACCGTTGGGCGTTCTGGCAAGGAGCGAGGTGGCCATGCACCAGGCGATGTTGCTGCCCGACTGGGGGCCGACCACGCTCTTCACGCAAGGCAACTTCGCGCCGACTCCGGAGCAGCGCCGGACGCTGGTCGCCCGTGGCGTCGCGCTCGAGGACGTGCCGATCAAGGCTCTCGTCGGGCCGGCTCCGGCGCTCGAGGCGGCGCGGCTGGCCGATGGGCGCGAGATCGCCGTAGCGGGGCTCTTCCTCGCGCCGCAGACCGCACCGGCAAGCCAACTTGCCGCAATGCTCGGGTGCAGGGCGAAGGAGGGTCCGACCGGACCCTACCTCGACGTCGACGCGATGCAGACAACCAGCGTTCCCGGCGTCTTTGCGGCGGGCGACCTCGCAAATCCGATGGCCAATGCGACGCTGGCCGCGGCGGCGGGCGTGATGGCCGGAACGGCGGCACATCGGTCGCTGATCTTCGACCCCGATCTCAGTGATGCCGCCTGAAGGAGACGACAGATGCAGACCGAGACCATCTGGAACGACATCTACGCCAAGGGCCCGCAGACCTCGTCAGGCAAGCCGGGATTGGCGCTCTCGCAGTTCGCAGGGCCCTTGCGCCCCGGCACGGCGCTCGAGCTTGGCTGTGCCCGGGGCGACGACGCCGTCTGGTTGGCCCAGCAGGGCTGGCAGGTGACAGCGGTCGACGTCTCTTCGGTTGCGCTCGGGATCGCTGCTCGCAATGCCGACGCCGCCGGGGTCCCGGATCGCATCCGGTTCGAGGCGCACGACCTTGCCCGCTCCTTCCCGGAGGGGCGCTTCGATCTCGTCACCGCCAGCTTTCTGCATTCGCCGCAGGATTGGCCGCGCGCCGAGGTGCTTGCACGCGCGGCCGCGGCCGTGGCGCCGGGCGGCCATATCCTGATTGTCGAGCATGCCTCGCGCGCACCCTGGTCCTGGTCGCCTGAAAACACCCGCTTTCCGACGCCCGAGGATACGCTCGCGGCGATGCAGCTTGCGCCTGGGGACTGGAGCTATCGCAGCGTCTGTCCCATTGCCCGCACAGCCTCGGGACCTGAGGATCAAAAGGCGACGGTGACAGACAACGTCCTGTTCCTGCAAAGACTGACCTGAGCACCTGACGCGATCTCAACTGCGGCGGACTGGCGCTGGGCAACATGCGGATCGCCCGCCCATCGGCGCTGCGGCCTGCGGCCAAGCCCTGACGCGAAATTTTGGGGTGCGCGTGTCGGCGGTCCGTCTGCGCGTACAATTCCGGCCGCAGCGCTGTCGCTTGGCCGCTTCGACAGCCCACTTTGCCGGACGCCGCGGAACGCGCGCACGGCTGGGCGATCTCGAAATGTATCCGCAATCATTGTGATGACCGTCTCGGCCTCCATGGCGTCTTTCCTGTTTCGCGGGGCTATCGCTTGATCGACCAGACCATCGCTGTCTCGTAGCCGGCGGCCTCCAGCAGCTCGATCTTCGAGCGCCACCCCGCGGGGCAGACGACGAAGGCAGTGCCAGTGCCCCGTTCGGCAAAGGCTGCTTCGGCGGCGCCGAGGAGCGCCATGGCCCCTGCGCCTTGGTTCGCAAGCGCGTTCGGATCGGCGAAATCGGGATGGTAGAAGTCATCGATGACGCCCGTGCCGGTGATGTCGTGTGCGGGCGGGAAGTGCAGTCGTGAGGCGGGTTGCGCGATCACGTAGCCCTTCAGATCTTCCGTTTCGCCCGTCACGAGCATGTCCCGGTCGGGCAGCGTCAGGCTTCGTCGCATCCACGCGTAGAAACGGGTGTCCGCCTCCGGGTGCACGGCCCAGAAGCGGTCGATGTCTAAGAGGACGGCCCGGTTCTCGGCACTGCGCGCGACGATTGCGGGCACGTCGGCCTCGGTGGCCGGGCGGACCTCTGACGGCCTTCCCCTGTCGCCGAGATCGGAGCGCGAGAGGTAGAGGGTCAGCGGCTCATATCCTTCGGCCTCAAAGGCCGCCCGCCACTTCAGGCCGGTGACGAAAGACGCGAGAAGGATCCGCGCCCCGGCCTCGCGCAGCATCGCTTGCGCTGCCTCCACCAGCGCCTCGACCGCGCCCTCGGGCGCGTCCGGCAACGCGAAGCTGTCTGGCAGGATCAGGCCGGGCATTCCCTCCGCGCCGGCGTAGATCGGGGGCACGGGCAGCAGCATCGAATGGATCACGCCGACGATCCGTTCGCCGTCCGCGGCGACCTGCCAGAACTGCCGAAAGGGCTGCGCCTCGGCGGTCAGCGCGGAGGTGACGGCCTTCTCCACCTGCGACGCCGCATCCTTGGCCATGTCCCACAACAGCGCGTCTTCGGCATGGCGCTCACGCGCGTCGGCGAGCAGTAGCTCGACCATCGCGGGAATGTCCTCGGTCGTCGCGGGGCGGATCTTGGCGGGCACGGCGGCCTCCTGGTTGAGCCGGGTTCTTTCAGGAGCATCGGAGGGACTGGAGCGTTTGACAAAGCAGGACTTCTGACCGAGCCATTAGAAAACCTGACGACCGGAAACCCGATGCCTCATGCGAACCTGAACGCCCTGCGTGTCTTCTGCACCGTGGCGGAGCACGGCAACATCCAGCGTGCGGCCGAGGTTCTGAACCTCTCGCGGGGCGCGGTGTCGCAGCGGATCAAGCAGATCGAGCTCGAGCTCGGAGCGCCGCTCCTTGTGCGGGGCGCGCGCGGCGTATCCCTCACGCCGGCCGGCAAGCGGTGCCATGCGGCGATGACCGAGGCGCTTGCGATCATCGACAGCGCGCTTTCGGACCTCGCCGCGCAGGACGACCGGATCACCCTGCATATCGGTCCGTCCTCCATGGCAAAGTGGCTGATGCCACGGATGGAGCGGTTCAGGGCGGCCTTTCCCTCGGTCTCGCTCGCCACGGAGGTTCATCACCGGGTGATGGATCGCGGCCTTGGACGCGGCGAGATCGCTGTCTGGCCCGGCAGGGCCCCCGATCCGAACCCTGCGCATGAGAGCCGCCTACTCACGGAGCTGCGCCTTTCCGCCGTGTGCAGCCCCGACTTCCTCCGCCCCGATTGGCCGATGGGGCCGGAGACGCTGTTGACCCTGCCGCTTCTTCAGGACGGGCATCGCCGCTGGGATCGGCTGGCCGAGGCGACCGGGCAGCGTCCTGCGCACGCCCCACTCAACTTCGGCAGCTCGGCGCTTGCGCTGGACGCGGCCATGAACGGGCACGGCGTGGCGATCGCGCCCCACCACCTGACCGAGGCAGACCTGCGCGCCGGGCGGCTGGTGGAAATCTGGTCTCCCCCAGAGCCCTCTGGCGAGTGCCTGTTCTTGTCATGGGCGAAGGCGCAGACTGGCGAGCGGCATCTGCGGCGCGTCGTGGACTGGTTGCTCGCGGAGTTCGGGCAGGGCGATACGCGGCCGGACTGAAGCGTCGGGAGATGTCCGCGGGTGGGCATCGTGGAACTGAGGGTGGCTGATGTGCCGCGAAAGCCCGGATTGGTCCGGGAGTCATGTCCAGCGCCAGGTCCGCTGATTTGTTCGGCATTGAGGGGTGCGTGAAGCATCTTTCATGCTGTCCGAAAGGCGGGTTTGGACACGCCGAGCGGCAGGCAGGCTTGGGTCGAGGAAAGGCCGCTCGGGGCGAGTGAGGCTTCTCTCACTGCACCGACGGCCATTGAGGGCCGAAAGCGGCGTGTGTCGATGTGCTCATCGCGTCCTCGTCGGGCTGCACAGTTTTGTCCAAGGGGGGGACGCCGGTTAGACCTGCGCGCTGCCGGCTGTATAAGCACGACATGGATACCGGACGCCTTCCACCGCTGCGCAGCCTTGTCGCCTTCCAGACCGTAGCGCGGTGCGGCAGCTTCACGCGGGCCGCCCAGCTTCTGGCGCTGACGCAAAGCGGGATCAGCCGGCAGATCGCCCAGCTTGAGGAGTATGTCGGCGCGGCGCTCTTCGAGCGCCAGCCGGCGGGTGTGGCGCTCACACGCATCGGCGAGGAATACGCCAAGGAGGTGGGTCGCGCGCTCGACGCGCTTCAGGCACTGGAGGTCGACCAGATCACAAAGCAGGGGAGGGACCGGGTCACCATCGCCTGCTCGCGCGCCGTCGCGGACCTGTGGATGGTGCCGCGATTCCCGAGCCTGCGCGAGGCCTTTCCAGACCTCGAATTGAAGCTGGTAGTGAACGATTTTTTCGAGCAGCTGCGCCACGACGAATACGATCTGGCGATCTACTACCGGCCGATCCGCCCGGCCGATCACGAGGTGACGCCGCTTGCCCCGGAAGAGATGCTCCCGGTCATGGCGCCGGGCGGCGTGCCGCTGGTCGAGCAGGCGGCGCCGGTGCTGCTGACCGTCGAGGAGACCCACAAGGAGTGGACCGACTGGGGCAACTGGCTGTCCTCGGCCGGGCACCGGCTTCCCGAGGGGGCGATGCGGTGGAAGCTGGGCGACTATCACCTGTCTGTGGAATCGGCCCGCAGGGGCATCGGCATCGCCATGGGCTGGACCTGGTTCATCGTCGATCACCTGGAGAGCGGCGCGCTTGTCCCGGCGGACGTGCGGCCCTTCCGGGGGCACGGGCAATATTACCTGATGCGCCCGACAACCCGGCACCAACGGCGCATGGCCCGGCAGGTCGGGGACTGGCTCGTGGAGAGCAACAGGCTCTGGCAGGGCGGCTAGGCCGCCGCAATCCCCTGAAAAGGCTTGGAAAGATCTGCGTTGAGAGTATCGCAGGGGGGTATGACAAGAAATCATTTGTATATGACCGTCATCCTCGTGAGGTTCGCGAGCAATCCTCAAGCTCTTGAGATAAAGACAATCAGACAGTGGAGATGACATGACGAAGCCGCATGACCAGTTTGGACTCAATCGCCGTGGCCTGCTTGCCGGGATGGCGGGCGCAGGGCTTCTCGGGGTGTCGGGGCTGCCGCTTCGCGCGCAGGAAACGCCGCGCAAGGGGGGCGTGCTGAAGCTCGGCATCAGCGGCGGATCGACCACCGACGATTTCGACGTGCGCAAGCTGGCCGACTGGGTGCCGGTGAACCAGGCCTACATGGTCATGAACGGCCTGGTCGAGATCGACAGCGACAACATCGCCCAGCCCGAGCTTTTCGAAAGCTGGGAGGCCGCGCCCGGCGCGACCGACTGGACCTTCAACGTCCGGCAGGGTGTCACCTTCCACAATGGCAAGTCGCTGACCGCCGATGACGTGATCTACTCGCTGAACCTGCACCGGGGCGACAGTTCTTCGGCCGCGCGCTCCATCGTGGCGCCGATCACCGGGATTGAGAAGCTGGGCGAGCACCAGATCCGGATCACGCTCGAGTCCGGCAATGCGGATCTGCCCTATGTCCTGTCGGATTATCACCTGCTGGTGGTGCCCGAGGGCTTCACCGACTGGTCGAACCCCATCGGCACCGGCCCCTTCGTGCCCGAGCGGGTCGAGCCCGGCGTGCGCGCCCGCTTCGTGCGCAACGAGGACTACTGGAAGCCCGGCTGCGCCAACGTGGATGCGGTCGAGGTGGTGGTCATCAACGACGTGACAGCCCGGACCAACGCGCTGATGTCGGGGCAGGTGGACGCGATCAACGCCGTCGACTTCAAGACCGTGAACCTGCTGGGCCGCAACCCCAAGCTCGAGATCGTGCGCTCGGCCGGCGGTCAGCACTTCACCTTCCTGATGGACTGCACCAAGGCGCCCTTCACCGATGTGAACACGCGGCTGGCGATCAAGCATGCGGTGGACCGCGAGCAATTGCTGAGCACCGCGCTGGCGGGCTTCGGCCAGCTGGGCAACGACCACCCGATCCCGCAGACCGACCGTTTCTACAACTCCGAACTGCCGCAGCGGACCTACGATCCCGAGCAGGCGAAGTTCTACGCCAAGAAGGCCGGGCTCGACCCCATGGCGGTGACGCTTTCGGCCTCGGATGCCGCCTTCTCGGGCGCGGTGGATGCCGCCGCCGTGTTCCGGACCGCCGCCGCGGGCGCCGACATCGACGTGACGATCCAGCGTGAACCGGCGGATGGCTATTGGTCGGACGTCTGGATGCAGGTGCCGTTCTGCATGTCCTACTGGGGCGGCCGCCCCACGGCGGATCAGATGCTGAGCATCGCCTACGAGAGTACCTCGTCCTACAACGACACCCGCTGGTCCAATGAGCGGTTCGACAGCCTTCTGAAAGAGGCGCGGGCCCTGCTCGACGAGGAAAAGCGGCGCGAGATCTACTGGGAGTGCCAGGCGCTGATCCACGAGGACGGCGGCGCCATGATCCCGATGTTCGGTGATTACCTCGACGCGGTCTCGACCGAGCTGCGCGGCGTGAAGCCCCACGCGATGTTCAACCTGATGGGCGCGCGCATGGCCGAGAAAGTCTGGTTCGACGCGTAATGCTGAGCCTTATCGCAAAACGTGCGGCGCTGGGCGTGTTCACGCTCTGGCTTGTCTCGGTGCTGGTCTTCGCCGGCACCGAGATCCTGCCGGGTGACGTTGCCGGCGCCATTCTCGGCCAGAGCGCCACGCCCGAGAGCCTTGCCCGGCTGCGCACCGAGCTGGGGCTCGATGTGCCTGCCCTGCAACGCTACTTCGACTGGCTGGGCGGCATCCTGACCGGCGACATGGGCCGGTCCATGGCCAGCGGTCAGCCGGTGTCTGCGCTGCTCTGGCCGCGGTTCTGGAACACCATGGCGCTGGCCGCCTATGCGGGTGCGATCGCCGTGCCACTGGCCGTGGGCTTCGGCATCCTCGCCGCCGCCACCCGGGGCAGCGTCTTCGACCGCGTGAGCAACGTGGCCGCGCTCGCCTTCGTGTCGCTGCCCGAGTATTTCCTGGGCCTGCTGCTGGTGCTCTGGCTGTCGGTCAAGACCGGCTGGCTGCCCAGCCTCGCCGACACCTACCCGGGCATGGGGATTGTCGCCTGGTTCAACGCCACGACGCTGCCCATGCTGGTGCTGGTCATGGTGACGACGGCGCAGATCTTGCGGATGACGCGCACCACGGTGCTGGGCGTCATGGATCAGCCCTACGTGGAAACCGCCTTTCTCAAGGGCCTGCGCAACGGTCGCGTCGTGCTGCGGCACGCAACGCCCAACGCGGCGGCGCCGATCATCAACGTGGTCTCGTTCAACATCGCCTACCTGATCACCGGCGTGGTGCTGGTCGAGGCAGTGTTCAACTACAACGGGCTCGGCCGGTTCATGGTCGACGCGGTGTCCAAGCGCGACCTGCCGATGGTCCAGGCCTCGGCCATGATCTTCGGGGCGGTCTACGTCTTTCTCAACATGGTCGCCGACATCGCTGCAATCGCCCTCAATCCCCGCCTGCGCCACCCGCGCGGAAAGGAGGCATGATGTCGTCCGTCACCTCCCGAATGTCCTCGGTGCCGCTGACCGGCTGGATCGGCATGGCGCTGATCGCCGTGAACGTCTTCCTGTTCCTCTTCGGACCGATGCTGGCCCCCTATGGTCAGGAGGAAATCGTCGGCATGCCCTTCGACGTGCCGCAGCCCGGGCATCCGCTGGGCTTCGACCAGAACGGGCGCGACATGCTGTCCCGCATCCTCTACGGGGCGCGGACCTCCATCGGCATCTCGCTCGCGGCTGTCTGCCTGTCGTTCTCCATCGGCGTGCCGCTGGGCATCCTCGCCGCCATCCGCGGCGGCTGGCTGGACCTTGTGCTGTCGCGGCTCGTGGACACGGTCATGTCGATCCCGGTGCTGATCTCGGCGCTGGTGGTGCTGCAGGCGCTGGGCTCGTCGCTGCCGGTGCTGATCGTCACCATCGCCTGTCTCGACAGCACGCGGGTCTTCCGGCTCGCGCGGCTCGTGGGGCAGGGGGTCAACGTGATGGAATATGCCGAGGTCGCCCGCCTGCGCGGCGAGGGGCTGGTCTGGATGATCCGCAAGGAGATCCTTCCCAACGTGCTGCCGCCGCTGGTGGCAGAGTTCGGCATGCGCTTCTGCTTTACCTTCCTCTTCGTGGCTGGGCTGTCCTACCTCGGGCTTGGGGTGCAGCCGCCCTTCGCCGACTGGGGCGGCATGGTGCGCGACAACCAGCAGGGCATTCTCTACGGGCTTTACGCGCCGCTCTTCCCGGCTGCCGCGATCGCGCTGGTGACCATCGGCGTGAACCTGACCGTCGACTGGATGCTGGCCGGCCACACGACCGTGCAGGGAGACAACCGATGAGTGACGAGGTTCTTCAGATCCGCGACTTGCGGGTGGCGACTGCCGAGGGCGTCGAGTTGCTGCACGGCATCTCGCTCGACCTCGAAAAGGGCGAGATCCTTGGCCTGATCGGTGAAAGCGGCGCGGGCAAGTCGACCATCGGCCTGGCGGCCATGGGCTATGGCCGGGGCGGCTGCCGGATCACCGGGGGCGAGGTGCGTCTTGCGGGCCGCGATCTGGCCGCGTCGCGCCGGCGCGACCGCGAGGCGGTGCGCGGTGCCCGCATTGCCTACGTCGCGCAGAGCGCCGCGGCGGCCTTCAACCCCGCGCATCGTCTGGAAAAGCAGATCATCGAGGCGCCGCTTTATCACGGGCTGATGTCCGAGGGTGAGGCCCGCGCCTGGATGGTGGAGCTGTTCACCGCGCTGGGCCTGCCCGAGCCCGAGAGCTTTGGCAAACGCTATCCGCATCAGGTGTCCGGCGGGCAGTTGCAACGCGCCATGGTGGCGCTGGCCATGGCCTGCAAACCCGACATCCTGGTACTGGACGAGCCGACGACGGCGCTCGACGTGACCACCCAGATCGAGGTGCTGCGGCTGCTGCGGGACACGATCCGCAAGTACGGCACCTCGGCGCTCTACATCACGCACGACCTTGCCGTGATTGCCCAGGTCGCCGACCGGCTGGTGGTTCTGCGCCACGGCAAGGAGGTCGAGACCGGCCCGACCGCCGATATCCTGAACGCGCCGACGCAGGACTATACCCGGCGGCTTGTCTCAGAACGGCAGGAAAGCCTGTCGGGCCCCGCCGGGGCGGAGCACAGGACCGGGCAGGAGCTTTTGCGCCTCGACGGGGTGGAAGCCGCCTACGGCAAGGTGCCGGTGCTGCACGAGGTCGATCTGTCGGTCAAGCGCGGCGAGACGCTGGCCATCGTCGGCGAAAGCGGATCGGGCAAGTCGACGCTGGCGCGCGTCGTGGCGGGTCTGCTGCCGCCCTCGAAGGGCAGTTGCCGGTTCGACGGTGCCGAGCTGCCGCCGAGCTACCGCAAGCGCGACAAGGAGCTGCTGCGCCGCATTCAGCTGATCTACCAGCTGCCCGACGTGGCGCTGAACCCGCACCAGACCGTGGGCGAAACCATCGGCCGGCCGCTGGCCCGCTTCCAGGGCCTCAAGGGTCGCGCCAACCGGGACGAGGTCGCGCGGCTGCTCGACCTGATCGGTCTTCCGGCCGAAATGGCGCAGCGGCTGCCCGGCGCCCTGTCAGGCGGCCAGAAGCAGCGCGTCTGCATCGCGCGGGCGCTCGCGGCCGAGCCCGAGCTGATCATCTGCGACGAGGTCACCTCGGCGCTCGATCCGCTGGTGGCCGAGGAGATCCTGCGCCTGCTGCGCCGCCTGCAGGACGAGCTGGGCGTGACCTATCTCTTCATCACGCACGACCTGTCGCTGGTGAAGCGTCTCGCGGATCGCACGGTGGTGATGCAGAGCGGACGGATCGTCGAAGAGGCCGACACGGCCACGCTCTTCGACGCGCCTCAAAAGGCCTACACGCGCAACCTGCTTGCCTCGGTGCCGCAGCTCGATCCCGGCTGGCTCGACAGGGTGCTGACCGCCTCCTGAACCAACCGACATTCCGAAAATACCGACAAACGGAGAGCCATGATGGCCACCGAAATCATCGAACACGTCTGGATTCCCATGTCCGACGGCACGCGGCTCAGCGCGCGGATCTTCCTGCCCGACGGTCTGGGTGGCGCGCCCGTGCCCGCGATCCTGGAATACATCCCCTATCGCAAGCGCGACGGCACGCGCGGGCGGGATGCGCCGATGCACGGCTATTTCGTCCAGAACGGCTATGCCGCCGTGCGCGTCGATATCCGTGGCTCGGGCGACAGCGAAGGCCATATGGCCGACGAATACGTGGAGCTGGAACAGGACGACGCCGTCGAGGTCATCGCCTGGATCGCCGCGCAGGACTGGTGCGACGGCAACGTGGGCATGATGGGCAAGAGCTGGTCGGGCTTCAATTCGCTGCAGGTCGCCGCGCGCCGGCCGCCGGCGCTCAAGGCGATCATCACTTGTTATTCCACGGATGACCGTTTCAAGGACGACATCCATTTCATGAACGGGTGCCTTCTGAACGACAACCTCTGGTGGGGCTCGATCATGATGGCCTACCAGGCGCGTCCTCAGGACCCCGAGGTGACCGGCCCCGGCTGGCGGGGCGCCTGGGAAAAGCGGCTCGAGGATCTGCCGTTCTTCCCCGCGCTCTGGGCCGCGCATCAGAGTTACGACGCCTACTGGCAGCACGGCTCGGTGCAGGAGGACTGGTCCGCCATCCAGTGCCCCGTGCTGGTAGTGGGCGCCTGGGCGGACAGCTACACCAACTCGGTGCCGCGGCTGCTGGAGAACCTGCAGGTGCCGACGCGTGGCATCATCGGGCCCTGGGGCCACGTCTATCCGCATGACGGCGTGCCAGGACCGGCGATCGGCTTCCTGCAGGAGGCGACGCGCTGGTGGGACCAGTGGCTCAAGGGCCGCGAGACCGGCGTCATGGACGAGCCCAAGCTGCGCGCCTACATCAACGATCCCGTCGATCCGGACGCCACGCGGCCCCACCAGCCCGGCCGCTGGGTCGGCAGCGCCTGGCCGCTCGAAGAGCCCATGCGCGAACTCTTCCTCGGCGGCAACGGCACCCTGAGCGACAGTCCCGAGGCGCCCGTACAGCTGCCGATCCGGTCGCCGCAAAGCCACGGGATCGCGAGCGGCGAATGGATGGCCGTGGGCGCCCCCGGGGAGATGCCCGCCGACCAGCGGATCGACGATGGCGGCGCGCTGACCTTCGACACGGAGGTGCTGGAGCAGGACCTCGAGATCCTCGGCGTGCCTGAACTGGACCTGCACCTCGCCTCGGACAAGCCGGTGGCGCAGGTCGTCGTGCGGCTCGGCGATGTCGCCCCGGACGGCAAGGTCACCCGCGTCAGCTACCAGGTGCTGAACCTCACCCATCGCGACAGCCATGCCGCGCCGAAACCGCTTGAGCCCGGCACCTACGAGACGGTGAAGGTCAAGCTGTCCACCTGCGGGCATCGCTTTGCCGCCGGGCACCGCCTGCGCGTCTCGGTCGGCACCGCCTACTGGCCGATCATCTGGCCCGCGCCCGAGGCGGTCACCCTGACCATCGACACCACCGCGTCCCGTCTGCACCTGCCGGTGCGCGCGGGCGGTGACACCCACCCCGGGTTCGAACCGCCGGCGCATGGCATCGACGTGCCGATCACGATGATCCGCCCCGCGAAGCTTGAGCGCACCGTCACGACCGACTTCCTGACCGGCGAGGTGACCTACGTGACCGACGGGCAGGGCGGGCTCTTCGGCGAGGGCGTGCTGCGCTTCGACGAGGTGGGCACGGTGCTGTCGCACAGCCTGCGCCGCGAGCTGAAGATCCATCCCGACGACCCCGCGACGGCCGCCTACCGCCTGAACCAGGTCTACGAGATCGGCCGCGAGGGCTGGGAGACGGTGATCCACCTCGATACCGAGATGACCTCGGACCGGGACACCTTCTACCTGAAGGCCAACATGCAGGTGAGCCATAACGGCGAGGTGGTCACGGTCCGGGACTGGGACGAGAGCCTGCCACGCGAGCTGATTTGAATCAGTGAAGAGCCCGGTTGAGGGCTCTTCCTTCATTCGCCTGTGGACGGGGCATGCCGCCTATGGGCAGTCAGTGGATGCAGAAATCTTCGCCGACTGAAGGACCCCGAAAACGAAACATGCCGGCTGAACCAGATCGTCTCGGGCCTTAGGCCCGAGCTGAGAAGGATGCGAGCCAAGGCGAAGGCAGCCGAAAGGGCTCGGGCAATGCAGGCCGAGACCCAGCCGCGACAATTTCGAGCTCCTTCATGGCGCGCGCATAAGCGAAGCCCTGATCTGCGAAGCCCGCGACGTGAAACACCCGAAGTCGTAGGTGTCAGTTGCCCCGGCCGCCGCCTTTTCCCCCACCGTTCCCACCGCCTTTTCCGCCGCCATTGCCACCGCGGTCGCCGCCCCCCTTGCCGCCTTGCCCGCGATCAGAGTTGCCAACGCGATCCCGGTCACGCCCCCGATTTCCGCGGTCGTCGGAGCGCCCCCGGCTTGCGACATCGCGATCCTTCTCGCTGTTCCTCGCGCCGTATCTGCCGTGGCCGCGTTCGCCCTTGGGATTGTCGGAAGACCTGACCTCGTCCAGCGTCACGCGGCCATCACCATCGGCGTCAAACTTCGCCAGCGCGGCTTGGGCGCGCTCTCCGAAAGCATGCTCGAGCTCGTCTTCCTCGAGTTCGCCGTCGGCATCGAGGTCGATCTCTTCGAAGGTCAGCTCTCCGTCGTCTTCCTCTCCGCCGGCTGCGACCGCTTCGTCGCGACTGACGGCGCCGTCACCGTTCGCGTCGAACCTGTCGAGCGTGCCGGCACCTGCATCGCCGAAGGCGCCCTCGAGTTCGGCGCGATCGAGCAGGCCGTCATTGTTGGTGTCGATTGTCCCGAAAGCCTGTCCGTCTGCCAGGGCAAGGGTGGCGGACAGCGCGAGGACCATCGCGCCGGTGGCAAGTTGTCTGGTCATGATCTGCACCTTGTCGTCGTCTCGCGGCAACGGATCGTCGTGGCGGTCAGGATTGCCCGCGTGCGTCACGCTTCGGGTGGCCCTGTCCGCGCGACGGGTGAAACCGTGCTGCCAGTCCCTGCGTAGGCAAGATGGGTTAAGCTCCTGCTTGCATTGGTACGAAACGTTCCTTTGCAAGGCCCTCATTCACGGTACCAAGCGGTCATGCCGCACTTCGGCGAACTGCGCTCGCTATCCGACGCGGTTGTCGCGGGCGCGAATTCTACGACGCTCTCACCTTTCCCTGAATCATGAGCCTCTCCGATACCCGCCGTGGCGCTTGTAAGGGGCTGCTTCCTCCGGGCACGCGACAGGGCCAAGCCTCCTCGCGGGGCGCGGCGTCTGCCGTTCCGGTCATGCGATCTCGGCGGCGAACTCTTCGATCGCGCCCTTCAGCGCATCGACGATCTCGTCGCATTGCTCGGGCGTGATGATCAGTGGCGGAGAGATGACAAGGCGATTGCCGACCGGGCGCACGATCACGCCGCGCTGGACGCATTTCTTGAAGATACGCTCTCCGACGGCGGGGTCGAAGCCTTCCTTCGTCGCCTTGTCCTTCACCATGTCCACCGCCAGCATCAGGCCGTGGCCGCGCACGTCACCCACATGTGGCAGGTCGGCCAGTCGCCGCGCCGCCGCCTGAAGATGCGCGCCCGAGGTGGCAGCATTGGCGAGCATCCCTTCGCTCTCCATGATCTCCACGTTCTTGAGCGCGGCAGCGCAGGCCACCGGGTGGCCCCAATAGGTCAGCCCCATCGAAAAGACGGCGCCCTCCGCCTGCGGATGGCTGATCACGTCGTAGATTCGTTCCGACAGGATCGTCGCGCCCAGCGGGATGTAGCCCGAGGTGAGGCCCTTGGCGCAGGTGATGATGTCGGGCTGGCAGTCGAACACGTCGACCGAGGCGAACCAGTGCCCGAGCCGACCGAAGGCGGTCACGACCTCGTCCGCGATGTAAAGGATGTCGTGCCGTTCGCAGACCGCTTTCATCCGCGCGTGATAGCCTGCAGGCGCGACAAGGACACCGCCCGCGCCCATCACGGGCTCGGCGATGAAGGCGGCGATGTTGTTCGCGCCTGTATTGGCGATGGTCGTCTCGAACTCCAGCACCAGCCAGTCGCAGAACTGCGCCTCGTCCATGCCATCGGGGCGGGCATACATGTTGGCGGCCGAGACGTAGCGCACGATGTCGTCACCGATCCGGGCGAAACCGCTCTTGGTCGCCTCGATCCCGGTGAGGTTGGCGGCGAAATAGGTCGCGCCGTGATAGGCGTGGTTGCGCGAGATAACCTTGCGCTTGTTCGGCTGGCCCCGCATCTCGTGATAGAACTGCGCGATCCGAACCGCCGCCTCGTTCGCGGTGCTGCCGCCGCAGGTGTAGTAGACATGGTTCAGGTCGCCCGGTGCATGCTCTGCCAGCCAGGCGCCAAGCTGTGCCGCCGGAACGTTGGTGCTGTGCCCGAAGGGGTTGTAGAACTGCATGTCCATGACCTGGGCGGCGATGGCTTCGGCCATGTCCTGCCGGCCGTGGCCGATATTGACACACCAAAGGCCGGCGATCCCGTCGAGCAGGGTGCGCCCCGTGCTGTCGGTCACATGCATGCCCTTGGCCGAGCTGATGACCTGGCTGCCTTCCTCCTTGAACGAGGCGAAATCGGCATAGGGATGGATCAGGTGATCGCGGTCCATCTCCCAGGCGCTGCGGGTGTTCTGGCGTGTCATGTGCGCTCCTTCGGGGCGGCGCCGGGCGGGGCCGGCTGTTGCTGGGTGATGCAGTGGATGCCGCCGCCGCGGGCGAAGATCTCGCGCGCGTCGACGACCGTGACACGGCGGCCGGGATAGACCTCGGAGAGGATCGCGGCGGCGCGGGCATCGGCCTGCGCATCGCCGAAGCCGCAGGCGATGACCCCGTCGTTGCAGACGAGGTGATTGACATAGGAGTAGTCGACAAAGCCGCTTGCGTCCCGCAGCACAGGGGGCGCGGGCAGATCGACGATCTCCAGCCGGCGGCCCTTGGCGTCGGTCTCTTTGGCGAGCTGGTCGCGAAGCTGCGCCGTCAGCGCGTGATCGGGATGCGCCGGGTCGGGCTGATGGTGCAGCAGCAGGCGGCCCGGCTCGGTGAAGGTGGCGACGATATCCACATGGCCACGGGTGCCCAAGGGTTCGTAATCGCGGCTGAGGCCGCGCGGCAGCCAGATCGCCTTGTGCGCCCCCGTGGTGCGTGCCATCTCCGCCTCGATCCGCGCGCGGCTGGCGTGCGGGTTGCGGCCGGGATCGCGCTGCACCGTCTCGGTCAGCAGGACGGTGCCATCGCCGTCCACGTGGAACCCGCCGCCCTCGTTCACCAGCAGCGAGGGCACCCGTCGCGCCCCGGCGATATCGGCAATCACAGCGGCGAGCCCGTCGTCCCGCGCGCCCTCGGTCCAGTCCTGACCGCCCCAGCCGTTGAAGATCCAGTCCACCGCACAAAGCGTCCCCGTGGCATCGAAGACGAAGCTCGGCCCGGAATCGCGCAGCCAGAACTCGGCGAGCGGGTGTTCCACGATCTCCACCGCGCCTCCCAGCATGGACCTGGCGCGGGAGGTCTCGGAAGGGTCGCTGATCATCGTGACCGGCGCGAATTCCGCCACGGCGCGCGCCACCGCGCTCCAGGCCGCGTAGCCGGCCTCACGCTCCGCCGAGGTGGCCCCGAGCGTCCGGCCTTCGCGCGGGAAGGCCATCCAGATCCGCGCCTGCGCTGCGGTCTCGGGTGGCATGAAAAGCGGCGGCAGCGCTGTTTCGAGGTCGGAACGTGAGCTGTGGTGCAGGGTCATCGGGTCAGATCGCGGCGTGCCAGAGTTCGATGAAGACATGTTCGGGGGCATCGGCCGGAGAGAAGGCGGTGCCGAAGAGGACCATGTCCGCCAGTGCCTCGTGCGGGCCGGAGGGCACCTCCAGTTCCGCATGCGTCCGACCGTGATAGGAGCCGTCGGGCTGCGACACCATGCGGCCGGAGTTGCGGACAAGGATCGAGGTGCCGTCTTCGAGTTGCAGAAGATAGCGGGCTTCCACTTCGTAGCTGCCGTCCTGCAGGCGGCGGGCAAAATCCGCACCGCCGGGCACGATCTCTGCCCGCCAACGCGCGGCGAGCGCGACGCCTCCGGTGATCGGGAAGAAGGCGCTGCCGTGCCCACGGCTCGTGTCGAACTCGGTCGGCGTACCGATCTCGGCCCGGATTGCGCAGAGCCGTTCGAGCTGCGGTCGGCCGGGGGACGCGGTCGCCCCGAGCGCGGTGATGTCGGGGCTCTCAGCGCTCATGCGTCACCCGCCCGCCAAAGAGGGTCAGGTCGACCGACATCGCTCCGATTTTCTCCGGCGCGGTCGCTTCGATATCGCCCGACAGCAGGGCAAGATCGGCGCGCAGTCCGGGCCTCAGCATCCCCGTCTCGCCCTCCATGAAGCCGACATAGGCCCCGCCGCTGGTATAGGCTGCCAGCACGTCGCGCAGCGGCAGCCGCTGGTCGGGCAGTCCGGGCAGCCAGTTCTTGCGGGTCATCGCGGCTTGGATCCCGGCGAGGGGCGAGATCGGAACGATCGGCCAGTCCGAGGAAAAGGCGATATGCGCGCCGCTCTCGGCCAGTTCACGCCAGACATAGGCGCGGTCCGCGCGTGCCGCGCCGATCCCGGCGGTGGTGTCGTCCTCCTCAAGCGGCGCATGGGGCGGCTGCATCGAGGCCACAACGCCAAGTTCCGCGAAGCGATGGGAATCCTCCGCCGATAGCATCTCGACGTGTTCGATCCGGTGGCGGCGGTCGCGGGGGCCGTTGGCCTTTGCCGCGGCCTCGTATCCGTCGAGCGCAAGGCGCACCGCGGCGTCGCCGATCGCGTGTATCGCGATCTGCATGCCCCGCCGATCGATCTCCACCGCGGCTTCGATGAAACGTTCGCGCGAGAAAAGCGTGTCGCCGCGTTGGCCGGGGCGGGTGGCATAGGGCTCCAGCAGCGCGGCGGTTCCGCTGGCGATCACCCCGTCGAGGAAGATCTTGACGAAGCCACCGATCACACCCGGCCCGGTGAAATCGCGGGCCATGGCGCTGGCGCGGTCGAGTTCGCCCAGCTTCATCTCGGGCGTCAGGTGGAACGGGACGCGGACGGTCGCGAGCAGATCACCCTCGGCTTCGATCTCGCGCAAAAGCTCCATCATGTAGCGGTTGCCGTCCATGTTGTGCATCGAGGTGATGCCATGCTCGGCGGCGTGGCGCAGTCCGAGCTTCAGGATCTTGCGGTCGTCCTGGCGGTCCTGCTCGGAGGGGGTCTCGGCCGGTTCGACACCCGTCATGCCAAGGCTTTCGCGTCCGCCGAAGGTCCGCAGGGCCATAACGGGCAGGAACGCGAGTTTCTCAAGCAGCGCCCCGGTCGCACGCCCGTCCTCGCCCATCACCACCTCGTTGCCGAGCGGAAGATCCGCGCCGTGCAGCAGGCCCGAGGCCTCGAGTGCGGCGGTATTGGCCCAGGCGGAATGGAAATCGTAGGCCATCAGGACGAACGGCCGGTCCGGACAGATGTCGTCGAGAACATGCCGGTCGATCCGCTGCCCCTTGCCCAGCATCTGGTAGTCGGCGCCATGTCCCACGATCAGCGCGGCCTCGGGATGTGCCTCGACATAGGCCCGGGTGGCCTCGCGCAGCGCATCAACCCCGCGCAGGCCGGCCACCTGGAGGACGGTCATGCCGTAGCCGCCCATGAAGAGATGAACATGGGATTCGACGAAGCCCGGCAGCAGCGTGCGACCTTCCGCGTCGATCCGGCGCGTCTGCGGTCCTGCGAGGGTCAGGATCTCCTCGTCCGTTCCGACGGCGAGGATCCGGCCATCGCCGATTGCGACCGCCTGCGCCTCCGGCCTGTCGGGATCCATGGTCAGGGCGCGGGCCCCGGTGAGGACGATCTGGGCTGTCATTCAATCTCTCCTTTGTGCCGCAGGCGGGGCGCGGTGCGGCTGTCTTCTTCGAAGACGAAATCCAGTAGCGGCAGCACCCGCTCCGCCACCAGCGCGTCGTGATCAGCCAATGTCATCCGTGGGTCGGTGATGAGGGCGACGAAGCACGGCTCCCACAGGTCGTGGAGCATCCGGGCAAGCGCCAAGCCCTCCAGTGGCGCGCCGGAGCGGGTGTCGAGTTCGTAGTGATCCAGCCGCTGCGCGATGGCCTCGATCAGCATGTCGACGATGCGATTGTAGCGCTGCGACAGTTCGGTCTCGGGATGGCGGATGACCGAGGCTTCGGCGTAGCGCCAGACCCGGCGCGAGGCGATCTCCAGCGTTTCCCTCGATATGCGCGAGAAGAGGTCGAGCACGACCTTGTCCAACGGCTCGCCCGCAAGCGGGGGAACGATCAGCTCGCTCGCGCGGCCGCTCTGGGTGCCCTCCTCGATGATCGCGACGAGCAGCCCGTCCTTGGACCCGAAGTAGTTGAAGACGGTGGGCGCCGAGACATCCGTCGCCTCGGCGATATCCGCGATGGTGGTCGCATCCACGCCCTTCTCCTCGAAGAGCCGTTTCGCCGCGGCGATCATCTCGTCCCGCCGACGCGCTTTCTTGCGACCTCTCAGGCTGGTCTCTGCGCCCATAAACACGGCTCCGGCCATTCAGTTATTTTCTTCAGTAAAAATTTTTATTGACTAAAATATTTGTGTCAATAGCGTTCCTCTCAAGACAGCAGGTGGGATTCATGCTCGAGATACGATCGCTTTCGAAGTCCTTCGGCTTTGGCGCCAGCGCCGTAGAGGCCCTTCGATCCATCGACATCACTATCGGCGAAGGGGAGTTCTTCACCCTCCTGGGCCCGTCCGGTTGCGGCAAGACAACGCTGCTGAGGCTGATCGCCGGGTTCGAGCAGCCGAGCGGCGGGCAGCTGGTGCTCGACGGTACGGACATCGCCCTGACGCCGCCGAACCGGCGCCCGATCAACACGGTGTTCCAGAGCTACGCGCTGTTCCCGCACATGACCGTCGCACAGAACGTGGGCTTCGGCCTCGCCGCGCAGGGCGTGCCGGCCTCCCAGATCGAGGCCCGCGTGGGCGAGGTGCTGGAGATGGTGCAGATGGCACATCTGCGGGACCGCAAGAGCGCCCAGCTTTCGGGCGGTCAGCAGCAGCGCGTCGCGCTGGCCCGCGCGCTCGCACCGCGGCCGCGGATCCTGTTGCTGGACGAACCGCTGAGTGCGCTTGATCTCAAGCTGCGGAAGGAAATGCAGGTCGAGCTGAAACGGCTTCAGCGCGAGATGGGGCTGACTTTCATCTTCGTCACCCACGACCAGGACGAGGCGCTGACCATGTCGGACCGGATCGCCGTCATGCATGGCGGGCACCTGCAGCAGGTGGCCGACCCGCGCACGCTGTACGACCGCCCAGCGAACCGCTTCGTGGCCGAGTTCATCGGGGAGACGAATTTCCTGAGCGGCGAGGCCCGGGACGGGCAACTCCTGCTCGAAGGGCACCCGCCGGTCACGCTCCCAAGGGACGGGACAGTGGACGGGCCCCAGTCGGGTCCGGTCACGGCGATGATCCGTCCCGAGCAAGTCAGCTTCGGCGCCGCGGGCCCCGACGCGCTCTCGGTCGAGGGCCGGGTGGAGCGGCTGATCTTCTCCGGAACCGATACACACGCGATCCTGCGCCTGCCCAGCGGCGGCACGATCACGGTACGCACGCAGAACACTGCGGGGCTGCCCACAGAGGACCCCGAAGAAGGGCAGCCGGCGCGCGTTTCTCTGCCCCTGGGGGCGATCCGCGTCCTGCCGGAGGAGGCCGCGCATGGCCGCTGACGCCGCAGCCGCCGGCCGGACCGGCGAAGCCATCGAACGGCAGGCCGAGACCCGGCGCCGCTGGGCGCTGGCCGCGCCCTCCATCGGGGTCATCTTCGTCTTCTCGCTCGTGCCGCTCGTCGTGATGCTGGTCTATTCCTTCCTCGAGGCGGGCCAGTATGGCGGTGTCATCCTGGAGCCCTCACTAGAAGGCTGGACCTCGGTGGTGGTGGAGCGCGACCTCTTCGACGATACGCTTCAGCCAGCCATCGCGAACCTGACGATCCTCGGCCGGTCGGTCGGCCTCGCCTTCGCCACGACGGCGCTGACCATGGTCTTCGGCATTCCGACCGCATGGTTCATCGCGACGCGCCCGCCGAATTCGCGCTCAATCTGGATGTTCCTGATCACGGTGCCCTTCTGGACGAACCTGCTCGTTCGGACCATCGCCATACAGGAGGTGATCCGCGCGGACGGCACGCTCAACCGCCTGCTGCTCGGGGCCAGGCTGATCGACGAGCCGCTGCAGATCATGTTCACCAATACCGCCGTGCTGATCGGCATGACCTATGTCTACCTGCCGCTGATGGTGCTGCCGGTCTACGCCGCGATCGAGCGGTTCGATTTCCGCCTCGCCGAGGCCGCCTACGACCTCCACGCTTCGCGGCTCTATTGCCTGCGCCGCGTGGTGCTGCCCTTGATGGCCCCTGGCGTCGTGGCCGGCGCGATTCTCGTCTTCGTGCCCGCGCTGGGCGAATATGTCATCCCGCGCCTGATGGGCGGCGGGGCGGCGATGATGTGGGGCAACCTGATCGAGCTGCAGTTCGGGCAAGGCCGCAACTGGCCGCTGGGCGCCGCGCTGTCCATCGCGCTCACCGCTCTGGTGCTGGTGGCCCTGATCTTCTACGCGCGCGGCGCCTCGCAGGAGGACCAGTAGATGGCCAGCCGCCGCTTCGACGTCCGCCACGTCCCGGGCGCCTCCACCCTCGCGATCCTGACCTTTGTCGCGCTCTACGCGCCGGTGCTGATCCTGTTGCTGAAAGCCTTCGACGGCAGCGATCCGGGGGACACTGGCGGCGGGTTTTCTCTGCGCTGGTTCGCCGCCGCACTGGACAATGACGCCTTTCGCAGCGCCGCGGTCAATTCGCTGATCGTGGCGAGCGTCGCGGCCACAATTGCCACCGCGATCGCCACCATGGCCGCCCTTGCCGTGACGCGGGGCCGGCGCATTCCGGGTCAACAATCGATCTTTCTGATCGTGAACCAGCCGCTTCTGGTGCCGCAGATCGTCTTTGCCATCGCGCTGATGATCGTCTTCGCGCAGGTCAAGGTCGCGACCGGATATCAGGGCCTTGGCTATATCATCCTCGCCCATGTCACGTTCTGCATCCCCTTTGCCTTCATGCCGATCCGGGCGCGCCTCTCGGGCATGGATCTCACGCTCGAAACGGCGGCGAGGGACCTCTATGCCAGCCGCTTCTACGCGTTTCGCACAGTCACGCTGCCGCTGCTGATGCCGGGAATCCTGGCCGGGTTCATGCTCGGCTTCGTGATCTCGCTCGACAATGTGGTCGTCAGCAGCTTCGTCAAATCGCCGGGGCAGGAGACGCTGCCCACCTTCCTGATGAGCGAACTGCGCCGGAACCTCACCCCCGAGATCTACGCGATCTCGGCGCTGCTTCTCTTTGCGAGCGTGTCGGTCGTCGGCGCCTCGTGGCTCGTCACCAGACGCAAGACCTAACCCAGCAAACAAACGGGAGGCCCGGACCCATGAAGCTCACGACCTCACTTCTCGCGACCGCCGCGTCGCTGCTCGGCCATGCCGCGACCGCGGAAGGCGCGCTCAACCTCTACAATTTCGGGCTCTACACCCCGCCCGAACTCCTGGAGAAGTTCGGCGAGACCTATGATGTCGACGTCACGCTGACCGACTTCGCCTCCATGGAGGAAGCCATCGCCCGGATCTCTGCCGGGGGGCATGGCATGGATGCCGTGATCGTCAGCGGCTACTACCTTCCCGCCTTCCTCGAGCAGGGGCTGCTGCTGGAAAGCAATCCCGCAGAGATGGAGAATTTCGCCAATGTCTCGGAGCAATGGCGCTCGATCCCGACTGACCCGGAGCGGCGCTATACCGTGCCATGGGTCTGGGGTACGACCGGCGTGATGGTCAACACGAACGTCTATGACGGCGACATCAACAGCGCCGCGATCTTTCTCGATCCGCCGGAAGAGCTGGCTGGCAGCATCAATCTTTCCCCGACCATGAACGACACGATCGACATGACACTGATGTACCTAGGGCACGAGCGCTGCACCGCCGACCGCAAGGCCCTCGGCGAGGCGCGCGACCTGCTGCTGGAGGCGAAACCCGACTGGGCATCGATCGACTACGCCTCGTTCGAGAAATACACCAACGAGGATCTCAACGCCTCGCTTTTCTGGAGCGGTGCCGCCGCGCGGGTGCGCGGCATGAACGGTCATTTCGCCTTCGGATGGCCGGCGACCGGCTACATCCAGTGGATGGACCATGTCGCCATTCCCGCGGACGCCGCAAATGCCGAGAACGCGAAGCTGTTCCAGAACTTCGTCATGGCCCCCGAGAACGCGGCGATGATCTCGAACTACACGATGTACAACAACGCCATCGAGGGCGCGGAAGAGTTCATGACCCCCGAACTGGTCGAGGCCCCAGAGTTGAGCGTTCCGGAAGAACTGCGCAGCGCCGCAGTGGACCAGATGCTCTGCCCGCCCGAGGTGCAGGAGCTCTACACCAGGATCTGGACCGAACTGACGCGCTGATCCCCGCACAGGAGGCCGGCGACCCGTCGGCCTCCTGTGCCTATTGGTGGTCGTCCAAGGCACGACATGCCAGACTTGGCACAGCATGCGGCAATCGCCTTTCACGCTACAACCTGGGTGAAGGGTGAAGGGTGAAGGGTGAAGATAGCCACGATCCATGGAGCGATCTGATCAGGTGCTTGGACTGAAGTCCGGGTAATGCCTTGGGTCGATCGCCAGAGCGACCACGCGCAGACGCTCCGAGACCGGGGCTGGCGCAGACGAGGGTCGCTGCCGCATGACCTTCTGACCCGACGACCGCGCGTTGCGGAATGAAAGCGCATCACCTGACGTCAATGGCGGATGTATTTGCGCCTGCGCAAAGTACCGGGATCCGGTTTGGCTATCCTCTTCTCAACAGCAACGTGATCCCGAAGGAGACAGGACGTGCTTACGAGAAGAGCTGCATTGATCGGGGCCGCTGGCGCAGCTGCGGCGCCTTTCCTCGCCATCAATGCCAAAGCCGAAGAGATCATGGACACCTCGATAGCGGACTCTGTCGATCTGTCTAACCTTCAGCGTGTCAAACGCAGGCTGGTCCGTCCGCCGATGGTGCATGAGCATGAACAGAGCGCGCCGGTGGCCACGATAATGTAGAGCCATTTCTCGATCACCTCGCGGTCGACGCCTGTGAGCTTGAGCATCAGGAAGCCGAGGATCGCCGCCATGACGAGTTCCCAGGTGGCCTCGACCCACAGGTGCACCACGAACCACCAGTACATCTTGTCGAGCGACAGGTTGTCGGGATTGATGAAGGCGAAGATCCACAGCAGGCAGAGCAGCCAGAGCCCCATAAGGAGGATGTTGGTGATCGCCGTCTTGCGTCCGGCCAGAAAGGTCAGCGAGACGTTGACCAGAAAGATCACCGCGGCGACGAGAATCCCGAATTTGACCCAGAGCGGCTGTTCAAGGAACTCGCGGCCGCCGTGGATACCCACGAGGTAGGAGCCCACGGCCCCCAGCGTCCCGACCACGAGGATCGCAAGCTGAAGATACGCCAGCTTGACCGAGAAGATCTCGCGCTCGGATTCCTCCGGAACGAGGTAGTAGGCGGCGCCGAAGAAGCCCAGCAGCAGCCAGACGATCAGCGCGTTGGTGTGGATCATGCGCACGATGTTGAACGGCAGCACCTCGGACAGAGTGTTCGGCGAGACGTAGATCCAGCCGAGCAGCAACCCGCCCAGAACCTGGATGCCGAAGAGTGCCATCGCCGCCAGGAAATAGGCGTAGGCGACCTTTTGCGATTGGTATTTCATGATTTGTCTTCTCTCCCTCGATCAGCCGGCGTCGTTCGGCGGCCAGTTCTGGGTGTCGGTCTGATCGGCCCAGCGAAGGAATTCGGCGAGCGCGCGCATTTCCTCTTCGGTGATCTCGAAATGCGGCATCTGGCGGCGGCCCTCGATGCCGGAGGGCTGCGCCTTCATCCAGCCGTCGAGGATTTCATAGGCCAGCTCGGGGTCGTCCTGAGCGCCCCAACGGGTCATCACGTTGCCAAGCTCGGGGGCGAAATAGGCGCCTTCGCCGTGCAGCGTGTGGCAGTTGATACAGGAGTGTCGCTCCCAGACGTGCTTGCCCAGGCTCACCTCGTCGGTGAGGGGCATGCCTGCCGTGGAAGTCTCGACGATATAGCGATGGCTCTGTGCGGTCAGGACCACGAACACGACGACGAAGAAGATGGATCCCCCGTAGAACACGTTCCTGGCCCGCGACTTCGTAAGAAATTCTGACATTGCGCGGTTCCGGCGAGTTATTTTCGATACCCGCTGTCTACCGGGGCGTTTCGCGCCGCTTTTTGCGCAAGCGCAAAGAGCGTGGCGAAAGCGCCTTGCAGGGTGCCCGGGAAAGGAACCGCCCATGCGCCGCCGCCAACAGACCCCCTGTGATCCGGACCTGCCGCTGGCGGATCTCTTCGCCGCGTGGCCCGAGGCCGCGCACCCCTTCCTGGGGCGCGGTCTGCTCTGTCCCGGTTGCCCGATCGCCCCGTTTCACACGATCAACGACACCTGTCGGGAATACGGGCTGGACGAAGAGGCGTTTCGCCGCGAGATCGGCATCTGGCTGCGCGGTGGCGCTAAACACGCGTTGGGCTAGGCCAACATTACGATCTCAGTCGGTCCCGTTGCTGATCACCACTAGCCGGTGCGGGGCCGTGACGACGATGTGCTTCCGCGTCGATTCCACGATTCCCGCCTTTTCCCAGGCCGAAAGCAGCCGGCTGACGGTATGCAGCGTGGTCCCGGTCATGTCCGAGATGTTCTGCCGCGTCACCGGAAAGGCGATCTCGATCCCCTTGTCCGTCTTGCGACCGCTTTGGTTGACCATGCGAAGCACTGCGGCGGCGACGCGCTTTTCCACGGCCTGCGTCGCCATCTCGGTCAGCGTCTGCTGGATCTGACCCAGCCGGCTGCCGAGGGTCTTGTAGCTCTCGGTCGCGAAGCCTTCGTAGGTGGCGGTGAAGTCGGACCACAGACGGACGGGCCACGAAAGGGCGATGGATTCCGCCGCCGCGATCGACGTCGCCGGGTAGGTATCGCGCTGCAGGGCAGGCGCGATGCCGAAAAGCTGACCCGGAGAAATATGCAGGACGATGATTTGGTCGCCGCCCGGGGTGGTCCGCACAACGCGCAGATAGCCGTCCAACAGCAGGAAGAACCGGTCCGCCTCGTGCCCCTCGCGGAAGATCTCGGTGCCTTCCTCGTATCTGCGCGAGCTGGCCTGATCCAGGATCTCCCGGATCTGAGACCGGGAGAGACAGGAAAATGGTGGCAGGCCGCTCAGAAGGCTTTCGTCGAGCTTCGGCACGTTTTGGTCCGCGAGTTTGATGAAGAGCAAAGTCCCCCGGGGCCTCTTACTCCAGGAAGCGGACAGACGAAACACGCAGACAAATACGAAAGGATGTCCTGATGTTTGGAAAAGCAATGTTGGCCGCCGCCCTTGCGCTTACAGCGACGATGGCCAGCGCGGAAACCATCGAGGTTCAGATGCTCAATAAGGGAGAAGCCGGCGCCATGGTCTTTGAGCCGGCCTTCGTGAAGGCGGAACCGGGCGACGTGATCAGGTTCGTGCCAACCGACAAGGGGCACAACGCCGAAAACATCGACGGCATGCTTCCCGAAGGCGCCGAGACCTTCAAATCCGGCATGAACAAGGAATTCGAGCTCACTGTCGATGTGGAGGGGCTCTACGGTGTCAAATGCACCCCGCACTATGCCATGGGCATGGTGGCCCTGATCCAGGTGGGCGAGCCGGTGAACCTGGATGACGCCGCCGACGTGAAACAGCGAGGCAAGGCCCGGGACCGCATGGCCGAGCTTCTCGAAAAAGTCGAATGATCTTTCCGTCCCTTTGACATTCGATCGGTCCGGGCGGTGCCAGAGGCGCCGCCCGCCCTTTTTCGGATTGGAGGATTCCCATGTCCCTTCGCGAGAGCTACGGAGGCCCGGCGCTGCTGTCCTATGGCTTCCGGCCGTTTTTTCTTTCGGCCGCGCTTTTTGCGCTAGTTGTGATCCCCGCCTGGTGGCTGATCTGGCGTGGAGCCGTCACGCCCGTCGGTCATTTCAGTCCGGTCGACTGGCATATCCACGAAATGGCCTTCGGCTACGGTGCCGCCGTGGTCGCCGGGTTCCTGTTCACCGCAGTGCCGAACTGGACCGGGCGTCTCCCGACACGCGGCATGCCCCTTATGCTCTTGTTGGCGGTCTGGGTGGCCGGCCGTCTGGCGGTTGCAGGAGGTAGCGGGCTGAGCCCGGCCGCCGTGGCATTCATCGACCAACTGTTCCTGCTGGCCGTCGCGGGCATGATTGCGCGGGAAATTGTCGCCGGGAAGAGCTGGCGCAATCTCAAGGTTCTGGTGCCGGTCTCGCTGCTCTGGCTCGCAAACCTCCTGTTCCACGTCGAGGCGATGGCGAACGGAAGCGCGGATGTCGGCCGCCGGCTGGGGATCGCGCTGCTGATCTTCCTGATACTGCTCATCGGAGGACGGATCGTGCCAAGCTTCACGCGCAACTGGCTGGCGCAGCGCGGTGCCTCACGGCTGCCTGTGGCGTTCAATCGCTTCGACGCCCTCTGCCTCGTCACCGGCGGGGCCGCACTAATCGCTTGGGTGATCGTGCCGCAAGGCGCGGTCTGCACGGCGCTCGGCGCGGTGGCTGCCATACTGCATCTCGCCCGGCTTGTCCGCTGGCGCGGGGTCTCTGCGTGGGCATCGCCGCTTCTGCTCATGCTGCACCTCGCCTATCTGATGATACCGCTCGGTTTCGCCGTGATGGCCTTGGCCGCGCTCAGTCTCGCAGGCCCGGAAATCCCGGCGCATCTCTTCGGGATCGGGGCAATCGGCGGGATGAGCGTCGCGGTCATGATGCGGGCGACCATGGGGCATACCGGACGCCCGTTGGAGGCCGACCGGATTTTGACCGCGACCTTTGTGTTTGTTATCGGGGCCTGCGTTGCGCGTGTGGCCGGTTCGGCACTCCTGCTGGGCCCGTTCGACGGGATCGACCTGTCTGCCGCACTCTGGACCGCCAGCTTCGCCATGTTTGCAGCGCGGATCGGCCCTTGGCTCGTCCTTCCACGCGCGGCGCGGAAGAAGCCGACGTCAAAAGCGGCCAGCTAGGTCAATCGAGACGTATGCCCGGCAATCACACCCATAGGTCGGATTGACCGCGTCTGGGGCCGTAGTGGCGCGGCGCATCCTCTCGCAACGAGGCCCCATCGAATAGCTCGGAGGGTCCTGCCTGCTCGGACAAGAAGTGTAGACAAATCAGGGCTGTTTCCGCTGCCGCACTCGGTCATCTCAAGCCGGGTCATCTGCTCGCGGCCCCCTGCGCTGGAGCAATTTCGAGAGCCTCCGGCTCAATTCTCGAAAACACTGAGAATCCGAACGCGGCCGGGCCGGGAGAGCGCTTGGAAAAGGGAATATGGCGGAGAGGAAGTCCGCCAAGGCCGCGTGGCACTTGGAGGGAAGGGGTGGAAATTAGTTGCAATAAATCAGTGTGATAGTGTTAATTTCGGCGCTTAGCACTTGCAAGTCACCGTATCGGATGGCACGCAATAGAGCATCTTTTGTGGGGAAGGATGGTGGGATATTGCCTAAGGTTGCACGTGCCCTTTCAGCGTTGGAAGTGCGCCGTCTCAATGAAGCCGGAAGACACGCGGTTGGTGGCGTCGCAGGGCTGCACCTCAGTATTTCCGAAAGCGGCGCTCGCTCTTGGCTTTATAGGACCACAGTAGCCGGGAAAAGACGGGAGATGGGGCTGGGCTCCTTTCCCAGTGTTTCGCTGGCAGAAGCTCGCGAGGCCGCCCGAGATGCCTACAAACGCATTCTGGAAGGGCAAGATCCGATCGCTGAAAGGAAAGCGCAGCGAGAGACGGCCAAAAGGGCTCAGCTCAAGAGGACAACCTTCGATCAGGCGTTCTCTCGCTACTTCGAAGAGAAACGCCGCGGAGAGCTCGCCAACGACAAGCACAAGAAGCAGTGGCGATCCACGATCGAAACCTATGCTTCACCTCTCATCGGCACGAAGGCAGTCGGAGATATCACGCTCGACGATATCATCGCCGTCCTCCGTCCGATCTGGGAGGACAAGAACGAGACTGCCTCTCGACTACGGGGGCGCATTGAGAAAGTCTTGGACTGGGCGCGCGTTACTGGGCTCCGGGAGGGAGAGAATCCTGCACGGTGGAAAGGCAACTTGGATCAGGTCTTGCCATCGCCTAGTTCGATGCGACGTGAGCGCCATCAGCCGGCCGTTGCTCTGAATGATCTTTCACGCTGGTATGCGGAGCTTCAGAAGCGTCAAGGGCTTTCCTCGCCAGCGCTGCAGTTCTTGACGTTGTGTGCCGCAAGGTCGAGCGAGGTTCGCGGTGCGACTTGGATCGAGGTCGATCTGGAGCGAGGAGTTTGGACAGTGCCGGCGGAGCGCATGAAGGCCAAGCGCCAGCATCAGGTGCCGCTCTGTTCAGAGGCTATTCGTCTGCTTCGTTCATTGCCGCGCTTTCAAGGCGTGGACCTGCTGTTTCCTTCTGCGCAGGGCAAGCCGCTGTCCGACATGACGCTCTCGAAGGCCATGCGTCGAATCCATGAGGACGATGTGAAGAGCGGCGGCTCCGGATACCCAGATCCTCGCTCGGGCGACCGAGCGGTGCCCCACGGTCTGCGGTCGAGCTTCAGGGACTGGGCCGCCGAGCGCACGGAGTATCCGTCTGACTTGGCCGAGTTCGCGCTGGCCCATGATGTAGGAACGAGGGTGGAGCAGGCATACCGAAGGTCAGCGATGGTCGAGAGGCGTCGGCAGATGATGGAAGACTGGGCGGAGTTTCTGACTGGTAAGTCGCCGTTCACACTACCACCTAATTAGGCGCTCGGCGGCGTTGTCGAGAGCATCCTTCTTTCGTGCCCAGTCATGATCGGCCGCCTCGATAAGTTTCCAGAAATCCTTGCTATGGTTGTGATGTCGTAGATGGGCCAATTCGTGGAGGATGACGTAATCAATGCATTCACGGGGCGATTTTATTAGGTGAGGATTCAGTATGATGGTGCCGTCAGAGGTGCAACTCCCCCATCGTTTTTCCATCTCTTGCAAGCGGAAGAGGGGGCGGGTGTTCACCCATGGGAGCTTCTTTTCCCACGCTAAGAGGCGTCGATCAAAGTAGTCTCTTGCCTTGGAGAGATACCACGCCCTGATATTGGCGCGGACTGCCTTGATTGATCCCGATCTGCAGTGAACTTCGAGGCGATTGCCCTTCAGTCTTACGGCGCCGCGTCCGTCGTCGTCCCTGATCACCTTTAGCACGTATCGTCGGCCTAGATAGAGAACCTGTTCCCCGGAGACATACTCCTTGTCGCGGACCTGATCAAAGCGCTCCCGAGCCTTCGCAACTTGTGTGAAGACCCAGCGTGCCCGTTTGTGGACGGCCCGGCGGATGTCCGCAGCGTCGGCTCCTTCTGGTGCATCTACGATGACTTCACCGTCAGGCTCGACATGGATCGCGATCTTGTTCATCCGATTACCACTGGCCTGCACACGGTAGGTAAGGGCCTGGCCTCCATAGAACAGAACTGGGTCTGCGTTCATTTCGCTCCTCTAGTGCGTCTCGCACGAACGATCGTCACGACCTCTTCAATGAGCGATTTCGCAGCATCCAGGCCACCCAAAACCTTGAAATAGTGTGGCAGAAGCTGCTTGCGGATTTCGCCTTCGATGTTTCCTGGGTTGATGGAGTGCGTCTTTACCGCATTCTCGACCGTTTCGTCGATGTGAAACGCTTCTGCGACCATGCGATCTTCAGTCAGGTTAGTTGCGTCGCCCTCTGTCGCGGACCTCAATACACCAAAATAGGACTGAGCTTTCGGATGACCCTCGAAGCGCCCCGGGACACCAGGGGTCTTGCGCTGATCAACCTGCTCCTGGAGGTCCTTGAAGAGCAGGTATTGCTTGTCCGGGTGATCGAACAGCGCTTCCGCTTGCCTGATTGCATCGCGGAGAAGCTCTGAAAAGATCCGCTTCGCATAGGGGTCATCAATTAGATCTTGCTCGATTGTCTTTCGGATCCGGGTTTTGATGAGATCGGCTTCGGTGCGTGTCTTTTCGTCAGACCATTCGTCTGAACTTTCCTCTCCAAGCGTGCCAATTGGGAGGACGCCAGGCGGATCTTTGACTTCTTGGCCGATCACTTGGGTGTCGACCATCCTGCGGATTTGCTGTTCGTATTCTGAGAAGTCGATGGTCTCCTGAGCATCCCGCTTTGCTTGCGTTCGAAGCTCGGTAAAGAACTTCAGGTCACGCTTGTAGACGCGGATCTGGGCCTCGTCGAATGCACCGTCATCGAAGAATGCGCGGGAGGACAGCGCGAGTTGCAGGCACATTCCGAATTCGATCAGCGACTCATAGAAATCCTCACGGATCTTCTGGTTGTCATCGAGCATGTGGCCAGTGCCGTCATCGGAAAGATGTGGTGTAAGAAGTTGGCGATATTGCTCCCAGTCTTGCTTGTTCTTCACTGGCTTGAAGATGGCCCATAACGCGTCATGAAGCGATGGTAGACGTTTGTATTCGGTGGCCACATTGGCAACCGTTCCGGCGAGGTCCTCAATGTCGTAGCCGCTTTGGGTTTGCGCAGCCAGATCCTGATAGTCTTGGATGGAAGTGTCGAGCTCGGCGAGGATGCCTCGGTAATCGACGAGCAGGCCAAATTTTTTGGCCTCATGCAAGCGATTAACCCGCGCAATCGCTTGGAGAAGACTATGACTCTTCAGGTGTTTGTCGATGTAGAGCACCGCGTTCCGAGGTTCATCAAATCCCGTCAGCAGCTTGTCGACGACAATCAGGATGTCCGGAGCTCCATCTGTGCTGAAATCCTCGACGACGTCGTCTTCGTAGGCTTTGGGATCATTGCCGACATTCGCTTTCCACCAAGCCTGCACCTCAGGTGTCTTGGCCTCGTCGGTATCCTCATGTCCCTCGCGTGTGTCGGGCGCGGAGATCACGATGGCACTGGTCACCAGATTGGTCGCGTCAAGCGCCGCCTTGTAGCGGATCGCGGACAGCTTCGAGTCCGTTGCGAGCTGCGCTTTCAGGCCGAGGTTGAGCTTCTTGAAGTTCTCGTTGAAATGCTCGGCGATATCCCAAGCGATCAGGTCGATCCGGTTGGTGGCGCGGTAAATGCTTCCCCGTGTGGAGAACTTTTTTTTCAGGTCCGATTTCTGGTGGTCGGTGAGGCCTTTGGTAATCTTGTCGAACCAGGCATCTATGGCAACCTCGTTGATATCAACGACTGGCTGCCGCTCTTCATAGACTAGTGGTGTTACCGCTCCATCTTCGACCGCACGCTGCATGGTGTAGGCATGCAGAATGGGGCCAAACTTGTTGCGGGTCTTGTCGTCTTTCAAGAGCGGTGTGCCGGTGAACGCGATGAAGGCGGCATTTGGCAGAGCCTTGCGCATCCGCTCGTGGTTTTCGCCGCCTTGGCTGCGATGCCCTTCATCGACAAGCACGATCAGCTCATCCGAGGGGTTGTGGCACTCCGGGAGCTTCGTCGCCGAGTTGAACTTCTGCAGCAACGTGAAGATGATGCGTTCACTGCCGCTCCCGATGCGCGCTGCCAGCTCCTTGCCTGATTGGACCTTGGCTTTCTCGCCATCCTTCTTGGTCGCCACGTCTGACCCGAAAGCGCCGCCGGTCAAGAATGTGCCAGCCAGCTGCTTCTCGAGGTCCGCACGGTCGGTCACGACGATCACGCGCGCTCCGGCGAGCTCGGGTTCGACTAGCATTGCTTTGGTCAGGAACACCATCAGGTTCGACTTGCCCGACCCCGTCGTATGCCAGATCACGCCGCCCTCGCGGCTGCCGTCCGGCTTCTTGTGCGAGACTTGCTCGATGATCGCCTTGGTTCCGCGAACCTGCTGATAGCGGGCGACGATTTTGCCGAGCTTCTTGTCGAAGAACATGAAGCGTCGCGTGAAATCCAACAGCCTATCCGGGCGCAGAAGCCCGATGATCAGCTGATCTTGCTCGGTTACAGTAGCGGGATCTAAGTGCAGACGCTTGTAATCAGCCAAGGCAGATCCCGGGCGTTCTGCGAACAGACTGGAAACCTGGTCTAAACTCAGCTGCGCGTTGCGAATTGCGGAAAGCTCCGCCTCTGGGATCTCCTCTTCCCGCCAGATCGACCAGAACTTCTTCTTTGTGCCGGTTGTCCCGTAAAGTCCTTCCGACCCGGAAATCGATAAGAGCAGCTGTGAGTAAGCATAGAGGTCTTGGATGCCATCGCCTTGCTGATTGCGGAGGTGTTGGCTGATGCCTTCTTCGACCATCGCCTTGTCGCGCGTCGTTGAAACCGGGCGCTTGGCCTCGATGATGGCCAGCGGGATGCCGTTGACGAATACCACGAGGTCAGGCCGGTAGCTCCCAAGCCCGCCGGGGCGCTGCACGCTGAATTCCTCGACCACGTGGAAATCATTGGCCCCCACATCGGCCCAGTCGATCAGCGGGATGGTCTTGCTGGTCTTCTCGCCGTTGACGAACTCGGTGACGGTGATCCCCTTGGTGATATGCGACGTGAGAGCCTTGTTCGCTGGGATCAACCCTTCGGTCAGGCCGGTCGAGCTCAAGGTGCGCACGACCTCGTCGATGCCACCGGCGGAGAGCGCACAGGACTTCCCCCGATGGTCGAACCGATACTGTTTCAGGCGCGCCCGCAACACGCTTTCCAGAAGCACCCCCGTGCCCGCCCCGCGCATCGTCAGCGCCTGGCCCGGGCTGACATAGGTGTAGCCCATTGCCATCAGCACATGCAGCGCAGGCAGCTTGGCGGCGGCTTCTTCGCGGGTGTCAGGTGCGCTGCTGTGTGTCATCTAAAGAGCCTTGTTGCAGTAAATGTTTGCAAAACGTTCACTTCCACCCTACATACAGGTCGAGGATTGGGAATTACCCGGTCGGCGATTGGGTGTCGGGAAACCGGCGCCCTTTTGCTTTTTTGGGTCACGGGAACACCTTGATCTGCCCCATCTTGGTCAGAATCACGTCGAGCGCGCGATTCTTTTGATCTGGGCGTAATGTATTGATCGCAATGGGTCGTGCCGTGAGGTCAGCAAGCTGCAGCCCTGTCGAGTTGACCGACTTTCGGGCAAAGATCGGCTCGAACTCCATGACCGAGAAGTCGCGGTTCACCCATCCCCAGTTTCCTTGCCCGCTCACGATCCGGCGGAAGGTCAGCTCCAGTTCGGCATCTTCCGCCGCTCCGCGACATTCAAAGATCACATGCACACGCTTGCCCGCCTCGCCCTTACCGCTCAAAAACATGAGCAAGCGTTCGAGGCAGAAATGCACCGCGAGATCGTAGGGATTGCGCGGGGTCGCGTATTTGTTCGTCAGCTTAACCTTGTCGATGACCGACGCAATGATGGTGATCGGCGCGTCGACCATCATCGTGTTCAGGTCTTCGTAAAACGCTTCTCGTCGCTTACGGTCGGTCAGAAGCCATGTGAAATCGCCCTTTGACTTGCGGATTTCATGTTCATGCAAGACCACGGCATCGTGGCCCCAGTATTTGAACTTCAAACGCTGCATGGCAGGCACGACTTGGGCCGCGTAGTCCTCTTTGCGGACAATACAGAAAGACAGAGAGAACACCGGAAACTGTTGGTCGATCGATGTTAGGCTGTGATCGCCGCTTTCGTCGACGAAGACGATGTAATCCGAGTAATCTGTCATCCTTCAGACCTGCACCCGCCGCTTGCCGGTTAGGAGTTGCTGCATCAGGGCTTTTTTCTCGGTGCGGAGTCTACCCAATCTGGCTTCAAAGTTTTCTACTTCAGCTTGAGCAGTGTCCAATGCGGCTCCGATGCGCTGTTGCTCCGCAATGCCGGGGTTGGGGATTTGCAAGAATGAGAAGTCAGCGTAACTAATCTGCTTTCCATCACGGATCCCAATAATCGCTACTGCGAGATGTCCGATAAAATCATAGGACTTGAAGTAGTGCTTGTAAAAAGCGTCATGGACCTCCTGTTTAGGCTGTAAAACGTGATATGCTGGACTTACCAAACCCCGAACGTCGGAATATTCGAGCCCACCTTGAAATGACCTCAAGCTGATAATGAAGTTGCCGGGGACGACGAGCTTATAGCCCTCAGTGCTTCCCTCTGGCATGACGACGCGTCGCTCTAACTCGTCTCGACGAACAACGCCTTGCTCTTGCGTAACCGCGAGTAGAGGTTCATTGGGCCGCTTCTTTATCGAGACAGTCTCAAACACTTCACTGGCTCTACAGGTCGTCCACTCTTGCCCCTCGAATTCGGGGAAGCGGCGTTTGCCGGTGAGGAGGGTTTGCATGAGGGCACGTTTCTGGGTGCGGGCGGTGGCCAGCAGCGCCTCGGCCGTTTCGATGGCCCGGTCCCATGTCGACAGGATCTCCGCGATCTTCTTTTGCTCGGGGAGTGGGGGGATCGCTACGGGTTGTTGTTCAATATCTGACTTTTTGACGTGCACAAGCGTTGCCTTGAAGCCATGTGCCTTCCCTTCGACGCGATCGGTCACGTGTCGTAAAGCGAGATAAAGCCAATCATTATCTACGCTGTCTTTTTGAAAGACTTTGAAGATATGCTGATTTAGCACACCGGTCTCGCCACGCCAAACTGTTGGCCCAAAAGAGACGCCCTTTGTTCCAGCCCATGCGAACAGCATCTGCCCAGGTTCAATGAGCCATTTTTCTTCGGGTTCGCCTGAAAAGTAATTGAAGTTCTTTGAACCGTTCAGGTTCTGAATGCGGATGATTGGCAATCCTTCCGTGTCCCAATCGTCCGGTTTGAACCCTCTGCCATTTTGCAAGCGACAGATGTCGGAGACTTGGCCTGCGACCCATCCCTCAGGCACCATAGCCGAGCTCCCGCAAATAACCTTCCATACGCGCTTCCAGCTCGGCCAGATCGCCCTTCAACCGCGTCCGCTCGGCGCGCACGGCCATCAGGTCAATCTCGGCTTCTTCCTCGAAGGTGTCGACATAACGCGGGATATTCAGGTTGAAATCGTTCTCGACAATCTCGGCCTTGGTCGCGCGGTAGGCGTATTTGTCGACCGTCTCGCGGGCGCGGAAGGTCTGCTCGATCTTCACGAGGTTCTCTTCGCTCAGCACGTTCTGGTTGGTGCCTGCCACGAACTCACGGCTTGCATCGATGAACAGCACGCTGTCATCCGCCTTGCGCTTGCGGAAGATCAGGACCGCCGCGGGAATACCGGTGCCGAAGAACAGCTTTTCCGGCAGGCCGATCACAGCATCAAGCAGGTTCTCTTCGATCAGCTTCTGGCGGATCTTGCCTTCGGTCGAGCCGCGGAACAGCACGCCATGGGGCACGACGACGGCCATGCGCCCGCTGCCGGGTTTTAGCGTCTCGATCATGTGCAGGATGAAGGCGTAGTCGCCCTTGGTCTTGGGCGGGGTGCCTCGGCGGAAGCGGGCGAACTTGTCGTTCTCGGCGGTCTCGACGCCCCACTTCTCAAGGCTGAAGGGCGGATTTGCGACCACGATATCGAAGTGGCGCAGCATGTCGTCCGAGGTGCGCAGTTTCGGGTTGCGGATCGTGTCGCCCCATTCGACCTGGTGGTTCTCTTCGCCATGCAGGAAGAGGTTCATCTTGGCGAGCGCCCAGGTGGAACCGATCGCCTCTTGCCCAAACAGCGCATAGCGGCGCGTGCCGCTGCGTTCGCGGACCAAGCGCCCGCATTTCATGAGCAGGGAGGCGGAGCCACATGTCGGATCGCAGATGTCGTCGCCTTCCTGCGGGTCGACGATGCGGGCCATGAGTTCCGAGACCTCGGCGGGGGTGTAGAATTCGCCCGCCTTCTTGCCTGCCGAGGCGGCGAAGCGGGAGATCAGGTATTCATAAGCGCCGCCGATGATGTCCAGCGCGCCGACACGGGACGGGCGCAGATCAAGCGCGGGCTTGGCGAAGTCTTCGAGCAGGTGGCGCAGGATATCGTTCTTTTGTTCCTCGTCGCCCAGCTTGTTCGAGTTGAAGCTGATGTCCTGAAAGACGTCCTTGAGCTTGGCGCCATTGGCCTCTTCGACCGCATGTAGCGCCTTGTCGATACGTTCGCCGTTGCCAGCTTCGAAGCGGCGCTTGTGCAGGGTATCGAAAGCGGCACCTTCGGGAAGAACGAATGCCTCCTCCTGCATCATAGCTTCGACGAGCTCCGGAGCGTCCGGATATTTGGCCTTATAGCGCGTGCGGTGGTCCTTCCACACGTCCGAGACATACTTCAGGAACAGCATGGTCAGGACGTAGTCCTTGTAGATCGACGGGTCGACCACGCCGCGGAAGGTGTCACAGGCACCCCAGGCTGCCTTGTTGATCTCTTGTTGTCTAATCGGGTTCATTTGTTTGCTCGCCATTTTCGGTTTGCTCGCATGACGCGCAGACGCTGACAACGCCGAGTTTTTAGTTGCCAAGCTGCAGCGGCAGTTCAAAGGCCCGGTGTCGGCAGCGGCCACTGCGCAACAGAGGAGCAATTGGTCCGCGGGCCTGTGGGAACTTCCTGAGCATCCTGTTGCTGCGTCCGGAAAATTCTAGGACTTCGATCTCCGATTGGTCTATCCGCGCCGGTTCGGCCATTCCTGACCCAGCCGAGAACATTGCAAGCTTCATCTGGGCTGCAAGAGGTGACTTTCTCGGTAGGTAACACGATACATGCGCGCTGCTTGCCTATGACCCCGGCAGCCTTGGAGCCTCGCACGCCTTTGTCGCTTTCGCCGCGGCGATACTCGCGTCCGCAAAGGCCTTGCAGAACGGGTTTGTCGTGTTCTCTCTCCAGGCGACGACCAGCGATACTGCCTGGGGAAGCTCTTCAAGCGGTCGGTAAGCCACGCCGCTGAGCGGCTCGTTCTGGACCCAGGACGGGACAATCCCCACCCCGAGTCCCGCGGCCGCCATCGTGACAATGGCCATCGTGTGGCTCACTTTCTGGACGACGTTGGGGCGGAATCCGGCCTGCTGGCAGCGCTGCAGCACAACGTCCTGGTAGCCGATTCCGAGAATGGCCGACAACATGATGAAGCGTTCGTCGCACATGTCCGCCACAGAAAGATCCGGTTTGGTGGCAAGCGACGACGTCTCGGGCAGCACGGCGACAAAGCCCTCGCGATGAACTTCGCGGCTGGCGATGCCCGCAAGCGACCGTGGGGGACGGACGAAGGCGATATCGATCTTGTGCGCCTCGAGAAGCGCCATTTGCTCCTCTGTCGTGTAGATTAGCATGTCGAGCTTCACAGCGGGGTGCCCCGCCGAGAAGGTCCGCATCGCATTTGGCAGAAATGTGTGCAGAGCCAACGACACGGTGCCGATCACAAGCCGCCCAGCGTTAAGCCCGCCGGCGGACTGGGCGTCCGAAATTGCGACATCCACTCCAGACAGCGCGCGTTGCGCCCGTTCGAACAGGACCTGCCCGGCCGGCGTCAGTTTCACCCTTCTGGTCGTGCGATCGAACAATCTGACGCCGATGCGATCCTCGAGTTGGCGGATCTGCTGGCTCAGCGGTGCCTGGCTAATCCCTAGAATCTCGGCTGCGCGACCAAAGTGCAACTCCTCGGCAACGCGAAGAAAATAACGCAGATGGCGGATCTCGATACCCTGCATGTCGGCGCAATCCATATCCATGGCAAAACAATAGATACATACAATATGTTAGACATATTAAAAGGGCCCTGCTTGTCTTTCGCTCAACAACAGGGACCTTCCAATGAAACCTTCGGAACCGATCGATCTCTTTCGACCCGTCCGCTGGATCGCTGCCTTCACACTGATGGTGGTTGTTGCAGTGACGCTGCTTCAGATCGTGCTGCGCTACGCCTTCAACTCACCGCTGATCTGGAGCGAGGAGGTGGTCAAACTGCTGATCGTCTGGGTCACCTTTATCGGGGCCGCCGCGGTCTGTTTTGACGGCCGGCACCTCAACGTGGATGTTTTCTTCAAGCTCCTGCCCGAGCGGGCACGGACGGTGGTCCGCTGGATTAACGCGACGATCTCGGTGGTCTTTCTCGCGGTGCTCGGCTGGACTTCGATGACGCTTGTCCAGCTAGAGATGATGCAGGACCTGTCCTCGATCCCGTTAACGCTCGGCCATGTTCGCCTCGCGGCGACCGTCGGTTCGGTCCTCATGATCGCGGGGATCCTGGCACGCGTGTTCTATCTCCGGCCCGGACGGCGGCGCAGCGATGCCGCCTACGGCAGCGAAGACGCAATATGAGGGCCCCGACATGTTGACCGTTTCCATCATCCTCCTTCTGCTGGTCCTGCTCTTCATGGGGATCCCGCTGGTCTTCGCGATCGGCTCGGCATCGATGGTCTACTACGCCGCCGCCGACATTAACCTCGCGCTTCTGACCCAGCGAATGACCGCCTCGGTAAACTCGTTCCTGATCCTCGCCATCCCGTTCTTCTTTCTGGCGGGCGAGTTGATGAACGCCTGCAAGCTGACAGACCGGATCATCGCCATGGCGCGAGCATTCGTCGGCCACATCCACGGCGGTTTGGCGCAGGTGAATATCTTCGCCAGCCTGATCTTCTCCGGCATGTCCGGCTCGCCTACCGCCGACACGACCGCGCTCGGCTCGGTCCTGATTCCGGCGATGAAGCGCGAGGGTTACCCCGCCCCGTTTTCGGCCGCGGTCACCGTCGCCTCCTCCATGGTGGGCCCGCTGATCCCGCCGTCGGTCGCGCTGGTGATCTACGGAACGCTGGCCAACGTGTCGATCGGGCGGCTGCTGCTGGCAGGCATCCTGCCGGGCTTCGTCATCATCGCGACGCAGATGACCTTCACCTACTTCTATGCGCGCGCCAAGGGCATGCCTCGCTACGAACGTGCCACCCTCGGTGAAGTCGGCACGGCAGTGAAGGGCGGTGCCGCGGCGATCCTGTTTCCGGTGATCATCGTAGCCGGTATTCTCTTCGGCGTCTTCTCCCCTACCGAGGCCGCGGCGGTCGCGGTGCTCTACGCGCTGCTGCTCGGTCTATTCTACAAGAACGTCCATGCCCGCGACATCTGGCAGGCGGTGGTGAACACGGCGATGGGCACGGCGCGAATCCTGTCCATCATCGCGGTCGCTTCGGCCTTTTCCTGGATCATGGTGCGCGAACGCGTTCCCAGCACCATCGCCAACGCGATCTCGACTGTGTCCGAGAACCCGACCATCGCGCTCTTGGTCATCGTGGCCCTGCTGCTGGTGGTGGGCCTGCTGATGGTCGCCTCGTCGGCCGAGATCGTGCTGACGCCGATCCTAGTGCCGGTGATCCTCCAATTCGGGATCGACCCGGTCCATTTCGGGGTGCTGATGGTGTTCTGCCTTATCATCGGCGGCGCCACACCGCCTGTGGGCGTGCTGATGTTCATTGCACAGGACATCGCCAAGATCGGCCACGGCCAAATGGTGAAGGCGATGCTGCCCTTCTACATCCCGCTCTTCACCGCGATCGTGCTGCTCGTGCTTTTCCCGCAGATCAGCCTCTTCCTGCCGAACCTCGTCTTCGGCCAATAACGATTGGAGCCACCCAACCATGACTTCTGAGACCAAGCACCTTCTGGAAGAGATGACTTTTCTCGAATTCCGCGACCGGATCGAGAGCGAGCCCGAACCGGTGGTGCTGATCCCTCTCGGCTCGCAGGAAATCCAGGGCCCGATGGTCCCGATGGGGGACTTCATGCTGACCCGCGAGGTCGCAAGCGAAGTGGCGAAGGCCTCGGGTGCGATTGCTGCGCCGACTCTGCCCTTCGGCTACGCCGAGTATTTCCGCAGCGTTCCCGGTGGCATTGCCCTCTCGGCCGACGCCTTCCGCGCGACACTGCGCGACATCATCGACAATTTCCTCGACCATGGACTGACGCGCATCGTGCTCTTGAACGGACACAGCGGGAACTACCCGCTGATCGACCAGGTCATCCGTGCAATCCGGAATGAACGCGGCGTGATGGTGCCCTGCATCAACCTGTGGCGGTCCATCCCCGACGAGCTCTGGACGGAGCTGCATGGGGACTTCGGAAAGCGTGCCTTCGCCCATGGCAGCGACCCGGTCACATCGGTCTACCTGCACTACTTCCCGCACCTCGCCCAGATGGACAAGGCTCGCAAGGACGAGACCTTCGGCAAGGTCGTGGGCCTGCCCACCGCCGGGCTGACCGGCGTGAAATTCGAGGGCATCGACATCGGGATGGCCGTCAACGTCGACGACCATTGCTCGAACGGGATCGCAGGTGGCGATCCGACCCGCTCTTCGGCCGAAAAAGGCCAGAGGATCGCGGCGCATCTCGTGGAGTTCTGCACGCGGTTCGTCGCGCATTTCCGGGAGGCGACCCCGGAGGCACCGAAAACCAACAACAGGGAAGCGATATCATGAAATATACCCTCACCTTCGCCGCAGCACTGATGGCCACGACCGCAGCCGTCCAGGCGGATGAGATCCGCTACGCCACATGGGCACAGCCGGGCGAGGCGCAGTATGCTGGCGCCGAAGAATTCAAGCGCGTGATCGAGGAGAACTCGGACCACACGGTCACCCTTTTCCCCGGCGACCAGCTTGGCACTCCGGATGAGGTCTACTCCCAGCTGGCGCTCGGTTCGACACAGGTCCTCGCGTCGGGCGACCCAGGTCTGAGCGAGATCGAGTATCTCGCCGTGCCCTATCTGATGGATGGTATCGGTGACTATATGGCCGTGCTCGACACCGAATTCGGGCAGGAATGGAACCAGGAGTTGATCGACACTCGCCGGGCTCGCATCCTTGGCTTCATGCCGAGGAGCCCGCGCCAGATCAGCGCAAACGTTGTGATCGAGAGCATTGAAGACCTCGAAGGCCTCAAGCTCCGCGCCCCCGAGCGTGACTACTATGTAGAGTCCCTACGGGCGCTCGGCGCCAACCCGACACCAATGGCCTTTGCCGAGGTCTACACTGCGCTTCAGACTGGAGTGGTGGACGGGCAGGAAAACCCGATCGAAACGATCTACGCGCAGAAGTTCTACGAGGTTCAGGACGGGATCGCGATGGTCGACTATATCAACAAGCCCGCCTACGTCGTCGTCTCCGAGCCCTTCTACAGCGGCCTCAGCGATGCCGACAAAGACCTGCTTGCCGAGGCAAACGCCGCCTCGACCGCCAAGGTCGAAGAACTGCTGCCCCAGCAGCAGGAGCAATACCTCAAGGAGATGGAAGCAGCGGGCGTCACCATCACCTATCCCGAGAAGCAGCCCTTCATTGAT
>CAYNKL010000008.1:0-23803 GCA_964397775.1 uncultured Rhodobacterales bacterium
GCGTCAGCCCCGCCGCGCATCGCAGCCGCGCCCCCACGCGGCGGCGATTTGGTGAAGCTGGGCACGTTGTTCCGAGGTCTTTCGGGGTTGCTTGCATAGAGCGCGCAGATCAGCGGTCGGGATCGCCACCGCGCGCGGCTGCAATGCGCGGCTTTGCGCCCGAGCCGAAAGCCCGGCCCTGTTCTTCGACCGCCAGCTTGCACTTTGCCCCGCCCGGCGCGACAACCGTTGCATGACACAGAAACCCGATCTTCTCGTCCTCTCCGCCATTTACCCGGCGCAGATGGAGGCGCTTGACGCCCGCTACACCCTGCACCGCTTCGACACGGCCGATGACCCGGCGGCGCTGCTGGAGGAGGTCGGCCCGCGCATCCGTGGCGTCGTCACCACCGGCGGGCGTGGCATCGAGGCGGAGATCATCGAACGTCTGCCCGCGCTCGAGCTGGTCTCGACCCTGAGCGTCGGGACCGACAGCCTCGACCTCGCGGCCTGCCGCGGGCGGGGCGTGACGGTGACCAACACGCCCGGCGTGCTTGACGACGATGTGGCGGATCTTGCGTTGGGGCTGGTGATCGCCACGCGGCGGCGCATGATCGAGGCGGATGCCTGGGTGCGGTCGGGGGACTGGGCGGCCAACGGGGCCTTTCCGCTGACTACGACGCTGCGCGGCAAGCGGGTGGGCATCCTCGGGCTGGGGGCGATCGGACAGGCCATCGCCACGCGCTGCGCCGCCTTCGGGACCGCGATCGGCTATCATTCGCGCCGCGAAAGGGACGTGTCCTACCCCTTTTTCGACAGCCCGCACGCGCTGGCGGAGTGGTCCGACATCCTGATCGCGGTAGTGCCGGGCGGCGACGCGACGCACCACATGGTGGATGCCGAGGTGCTGGCGGCGCTGGGGCCTGAGGGCACCTTGATCAACGTGGCGCGGGGCAGCGTGGTGGACGAAGCGGCGCTGATCGCGGCGCTGCAGGCGGGAACCATCGCGGGCGCGGGGCTCGACGTCTTCGCAAAGGAGCCGTCGGCCGAGCCGCGGCTTGCGGGGATGTCCAACGTGGTTCTGTCGCCGCACCATGCCAGCGGCACGGTCGAGACGCGCGATGCCATGTCGCGACTGGTGCTGGACAACGTGGATGCCTGGTTCTCGGAAGGGCGGGCGCTGACCCCTGTTACGGGGTGGGGGCACGGCCCGGCGCCGCGGCCCGGTGAGGGGCCGCGGCGGGATGCTGCGCCCGGCGGGCGCGAGCCATCACTCGGGGTCGGTGCGGTAGATCAGCCGTTCGTCGCAGGGCGCGACGCGCAGGATGTTGGTGGTGCCCGAGATGTTGAAGGGCACCCCCGCGGTGACGACGATCTGGTCTTCCTCGGTGGCGAAGCCGGCCGAGCGTGCCGCGCGTGCCGCGTTGACCACCGCCTGCTTGAAGCGCTCGAGCTCGCCGGTCATGACGCAGTAGGTGCCCCAGAGCAGCGAGAGCCGCCGCGCGGCGCCGCGGTGGCTGGTCATGGCGATGATCGGCACGCGGGGCCGTTCGCGCGCCACGAGCTGCGCCGTGGTGCCGCTGGAGGTGAAGCAGCAGATGGCCTTGATGTCCGTGGTCTCGGCGATCTCGCGCGCGGCGGCGACGATGCCGTCGGCGACGCTCGAACGCTTGGAGCTGGCGGTGCGCGAGGCCTCGATGATCTCGGTATAGGTGGGGTCGCCTTCGACCTCCTGGGCGACGTTGTCCATCGTGGTAACGGCCTCGACCGGGTACTGGCCGGCGGCGGATTCGGCCGAGAGCATGATGGCGTCGGCGCCCTCGTAGATCGCGCCCGATACGTCGGAAACCTCGGCCCGGGTGGGCATGGGGCTCTCGATCATCGATTCGAGCATCTGGGTGGCGACGATCACCGGCTTGGCAGCGGCGCGGCACTTGCGCACGAGGCGCTTCTGGATCGGCGGCACGTTCTGGACGGGCAGTTCCACGCCGAGGTCGCCGCGGGCGACCATGATCCCATCGGAGACGGCGAGAATCTCGTCGAAGGCGCGGACGGCGGCGGGTTTCTCGATCTTCGACAGGATCGCGGCGCGGCCGCCGCAGAGTTCGCGCGCCTCGGTCACGTCCTCGGGGCGCTGCACGAAGCTGAGCGCCAGCCAGTCGACGCCAAGGGCGGAGACGAATTCGAGGTCCTTGCGGTCCTTGTCGGAGAGCGCGGCCACGGGCAGCACGACGTCGGGGACGTTCACGCCCTTGCGGTTGGAGATGGTGCCGCCGGTGACGACGACGCAGTTGGCGTGGTCGGGGCCGCAGTCCTCGACCCGCAGGCGGATCTTGCCATCATTGACCAGCAGCGAGGAGCCCGGCTCGAGCGCCTGGAAGATCTCGGGGTGGGGCAGGCAGACGCGGGTGCGGTCGCCGGGCGTCTTGTCGAGGTCGAGGCGGAAGGGTTCGCCCCATTCGAGTTCCTCGCTCTTGTTGGCGAATTCGCCGACGCGGAGCTTGGGCCCCTGCAGGTCGGCGAGGATGGCGATGGGGCTGTCGAGGTCCTTTTCCACCTGCCGGATGGCGCGGTGACGTTCGGCGATCTCTTCATGCGTGCCGTGGCTCATGTTGAGCCGGAAGACGTCGGCGCCGGCCTCGTGCAGCTGGCGGATCATCTCGTAGGTGCTGGACGCGGGGCCCAGCGTGGCGACGATCTTGACTTTGCGGTTCCGTTTCATGGGTTGCCCTCCTGGCGGATCTCCGACCGGCCGTTTTCGCGCCTGATCCGTTGTCTATATTCGCGTTATCGCTAACGAATGCACCTATTGCGCAATTCACCGTGTCGCGCAACTTGTCTCTCGGGTGCCGGAGGGACATGACGCGCACATGACATATCAGCCCTATCACATAGAAGGCGCAGGCAGAACAGGCCGTTGGCTAGTCACCTGCGACCATGCCGCCAACACGGTGCCGCCGGACCTCGGCGGGTCGCTGGGTCTGCCCGATGCGGACATGACCCGGCACATCGCCTACGACGTGGGGGCCGCGGGCGTGGCGCGGGCGCTGGCGGCGGCGCTGGCGGCGCCGGTGCTGCTGTCGAACTTCTCGCGGCTCGTGATCGACCCCAACCGGGGCGAGGACGATCCCACGCTGCTGATGAAGCTCTACGACGGGTCGGTGATCCCCGGAAATCGCCATGCGGGTCCCGAGGAAAAGGCGCGGCGGGTCGCGGCCTACCACCGGCCCTATCACGACGCGCTGGCGGAACTGGCCGGGCGGCAGGCGGACACGGTGATCGTGTCGGTCCACAGCTTCACGCCGCAGCTGCGCGGGCGGCCGGTGCGGCCCTGGCACCTGGGCATCCTGCACGCCCATGACAGCCGGCTTTCCGATCCGCTCATTGACAGTCTGGATGCCGAACCCGATCTGGTGGTGGGGCGGAACATGCCCTACACCGGCGAGCTGCCGGGCGACGCGATCGACCGGCATGCGCTGCAGCACGGGCGCCACAACGTCCTGATCGAGGTGCGCAACGACCTGATCGGGACGCCGGAGGCGCAGGCCGCCTGGGGCGCGCGGCTCGCCCCGCATCTGGAACACGCGCTGACCCGGGCCGAGGCCGGGGGCGCCTGAGGAGGACCGACGATGGACGACGCAACCCGCACCGAGCTCGAGGCCGCGGCCTTCCGCCGCCTGCGCCAGCACCTGATGGAAGACCGCCCGGATGTGCAGAACATCGACCTGATGAACCTCGGCGGGTTCTGCCGCAACTGCCTGAGCCGCTGGTACATGGAGGCCGCCAACGAGCGCGGCATCGACATGGGCAAGGAAGAGGCGCGCGAGATCTTCTACGGCATGCCCTACGAGGACTGGAAGGCGCAGAGCCAGGCCGAGGCCTCGCCCGAGCAGAAGGCCGCCTTCGAGAAGAGCTTTCGCGAGAACGTGGGCGACAAGGGGTAGGGCACAGGGCGGCGACCTTCTTGCCGCGCGGGCACAGGCTTTGGGTCTTTTCCGCCCCTGCGCCGCAACATAGGGTGGGCGCATGGCCGATCCGCGATTCATCCACCTGCGCACCCACACCGAATATTCCCTGCTCGAAGGGGCCATGCGGCTGAAGAAGCTGCCCGGTCTCTGCGAGTCCATGGACATGCCCGCCGTGGCGGTGACGGACACGAACAACCTATTCGCCGCGCTCGAGTTTTCGGTGGGTGCGGCGGGGGCCGGGGTGCAGCCGATCATCGGCTGTCAGGTGGATCTGCGCTACGTCGAGGCCGAGCCCGGCGAGCGGGTCAAGGATCCCGCGCCGGTGGTGCTGCTGGCCCAGACCGAGCGCGGCTACGAGCATCTGATGAAGCTCAACTCCTGCCTCTACCTGCGGCAGGGGACCGAGCTGGCGCATGTCACGCTCGAAGAGCTCGAGGCGCATTGCGAGGACGTGATCTGCCTGTCGGGCGGGCCCGACGGGCCGGTGGGACGGCTGTTGCGCGAGGGGCACCGCGCCGCCGCGCAGATACTGCTGACGCGCCTGCACGCGGCCTTCGGCGACCGGTTGTATGTCGAGCTGCAGCGTCACCCCGGCGAGGACGGGTTGCCCGAGCCCGAGCGCCAGACCGAGCGTGGCCATATCGAGATGGCCTACGAGATGGGCCTGCCGCTGGTGGCCACGAACGACGTCTATTTCCCCAAGACCGAGATGTACGAGGCGCATGACGCGCTGATCTGCATCGCCGAGGGCGCCTACGTCGACCAGCAGGAGCCCCGCCGCCGGCTGACGCCGCAGCACTACTTCAAGTCGCAGCAGGAGATGGTGACGCTGTTTGCCGACCTGCCCGAGGCGATCGAGAACACCGTCGAGATCGCGAAGCGCTGTGCCTTCATGGCTTACAAGCGTGCGCCGATCCTGCCGCGCTTTGCCGACGACGAGGTGGACGAGCTTCGCCGTCAGGCGAAAGAGGGGCTGAAGGATCGCCTTGCGGTGATCCCGCATGCCGCCCCGGTCGAGGACTACGAGAAGCGGCTCGAGTTCGAGCTGGGCATCATCGAGGGGATGGGCTTTCCGGGCTACTTCCTGATCGTGGCCGACTTCATCAAGTGGTCGAAGGACCAGAACATCCCCGTCGGGCCGGGGCGGGGGTCCGGCGCGGGCAGCCTTGTGGCCTACGCGCTGACCATCACCGACCTCGACCCGCTGCGCTATTCGCTGCTGTTCGAGCGCTTCCTTAACCCCGAGCGTGTGTCGATGCCGGACTTCGACATCGACTTCTGCATGGACCGGCGTGAAGAGACGATCCGCTACGTGCAGGACAAGTACGGGCACGACAAGGTGGGCCAGATCATTACCTTCGGCGCGCTGCTGTCCAAGGCCGCGGTGCGCGACGTGGGCCGCGTGCTGCAGATGCCCTACGGCCAGGTGGACCGGCTGTCGAAGATGATCCCCGTGGAAGGGGTCAAGCCCGTTTCGATCTCCAAGGCGCTGGAGGACGAGCCGCGCCTGAAGGAAGAGGCCGACCGCGAATGGCTGGTCGACCGGCTGCTGACCTACGGCCAGCAGGTGGAGGGGCTGCTGCGGAACGCCTCGACCCACGCGGCCGGCGTGGTGATCGGCGACCGGCCGCTGGACGAGCTGGTGCCGCTCTACCGCGATCCGCGCTCGGACATGCCGGCCACGCAGTTCAACATGAAGTGGGTCGAGCAGGCGGGCTTGGTGAAGTTCGACTTCCTCGGCCTCAAGACGCTGACCGTCATCCAGAACGCCGTGGACCTGATCCTCAAGTCCGACCGCCCGCTGCACGTGGGCGCCGACGGGGCGGAGCTTTACGCGCCCGAGCCGGGGACTGAGAACCAGATCAACGCCATCCCGCTCGATGACGAGGTGACCTACAAGCTCTATGCCTCGGCCAAGACGGTGGCTGTGTTCCAGGTGGAAAGCTCGGGCATGATGGATGCGCTCAAGCGCATGAAGCCCACCTGCATCGAGGACATCGTGGCGCTTGTGGCGCTCTACCGCCCCGGCCCGATGGAGAACATTCCCAAGTACTGCGAGGTCAAGAACGGCCTTTCGGAACGCGACTACCTGCATCCCTCGGTGGACCATATTCTGGACGAGACACAGGGCATCATCGTCTATCAGGAACAGGTGATGCAGATCGCGCAGGAGATGGCGGGCTACAGCCTCGGCGGTGCCGACCTTCTGCGCCGCGCCATGGGCAAGAAGATCCAGGAGGCGATGGACGCCGAGCGGCCCAAGTTCATCTCGGGTGCCAAGGCCAACGGCGTGGACGAGAAGAAGGCGGTCGAGACCTGGGCGCTGCTCGACAAGTTCGCCAACTACGGTTTCAACAAGTCGCACGCGGCGGCCTATGCCGTGGTGAGCTACCAGACGGCATGGCTCAAGGCGAACCACCCGGTGGAGTTCATGGCTGGCGTCATGAACTGCGATATCCACCTGACCGACAAGCTGGGCATCTACTTCGAGGAGGTCCGCAAGGGCCTGAAGCTGCCCTGGACCGCGCCCTGCGTGAACCGCTCGCAGGCCACTTTCGACGTGCACGAGGGCGCGCTGGTCTATGCGCTGGGCGCGCTCAAGAACGTCGGTGTCGAGGCGATGAAACTGATCGTGGAGGGTCGGCAGGAGAACGGCCGCGACAAACCCTTTGCCACGGTGTTCGACTTCGCCCGGCGGGTGGATCTGAAGAAGATCGGCAAGCGACCTCTGGAGATGCTGGCCCGCGCGGGCGCCTTCGACCAGCTTGACGGCAACCGGCGGCGGATCTTCGACAGTCTCGACGCGCTGGTGGCCTATTCGGCGGCGGTGCACGATCAGGCGGCCTCGGATCAGGTGTCGCTCTTCGGCGATGCGGGCGACGACCTGCCGGAGCCGCGCCTGTCGCCGGTGGCCGACTGGCTGCCCGCCGAACGGCTGGCCGAGGAATTCAAGGCGGTGGGCTTCTATCTGTCCGGTCATCCGCTCGACGATTACATGCCGCAGCTCAAACGGCAGGACGTGCTGACGCTGGAAGAGGTGACCGCCAAGGCCGAGGGGCAGCCTTTCCTGGCCAAGATGGCGGGCGTCGTGGCCGGCCGGCAGGAGCGCAAGTCGGCGCGCGGCAACCGCTTTGCCTTTGCCCAGCTCAGCGACCCCAGCGGCGCCTACGAGATCACGCTGTTTTCCGAGGTGCTGGAGAAATCGCGCGAGTTCCTGGAAACCGGGGCCAAGGTGCTGCTGACCATGGAAGCGACCATGGAGTCGGACCAGTTGAAGCTTCTGTGCCGGTCCGTGCAGCCGGTCGAGAAGGGGCTCAACAAGGGCGCGCCCATGGGGCTGCGCATCCATGTGGAGAACCCCGAGACCATCTCGCAGATCGCCTCGGTCCTGGGCCGCGCGGCCGAGCAGATGCCAAAGGCGCCGCGCGGGCCGGTGCACCTGTGCCTGAGCGACGCGGGCCTGCCCGGCGAGGTGGAGCTGGACCTGAAGCAGCCCTTCCCTGTCACGCCCGAGATCAAGGGCGCGGTGAAATCGCTGGGCGGCGTGCTGGCGGTCGAGGATTTCTGAGTTTGCGCCGCGCCCTGGTTGGGGCGCGGCACCGGTGCCTCATTCGCAGTGGGTAAGCGCGAAATCGACGGCGCCGTCGAAGCCTGCGGTGGGGAAGACTTCGTCGGTCAGGGCCGGGTCGTCGCGCACGAAGATCACCTCGTTGGAATTGCGCATCGCCTCCATCAGGTCGGAATCGGCGGGAAAGGTGATGGTGTTCTTGTTGCCGTAACCGGTGCGGGCGAAGTCGCGGCCGCCGATCCTGAGCACGATCCCGCGTGTTTCGCCGTCGGGAATGACCTCCCAGCCGATGTGCATCGAGGGGAGGCCCTGTTCCGAGCAGTGCAGGCCGAAGGCCGCGCCGTTGCGCGGATCGATGCTGCGGGCCACGGGGACGGTGAAGTTCTCGGTCCGGTGGCGCAGCACCCATGCGCCGGACTGCGCGTCGCCGAAGACGCCGGGAAAGCTCTCGACCGGGCCGGCCACCTTGGGGCCGTCCCCGCAGACTTCGACCACATGGGCGAGGCCGGGATCGCCGGCGGAGCCGGGGACGGTGAGGACCACCTTTGCGGCAGAGGGGTCATCGTCGGGGATCACGATGACCTCGGCATCCTCGCCCGCGTTCAGCAGTTCCAGCAGCCTGACCTGCCCGTCCCAGCGGCCCGAGAGATAGAAGGTGGGATCGCCGCCCGAGGCGATGTCCTCGTGAAAACGCGTGGGGAAGGTCTCGGTCCCGAGCCGCAGGAGCACGTCGTCCTCGGGGCCGAAATCGGGGCGGGCATAGTCGAGCTCGGGCGCGCCGAAGCCCATCTGGAGGCCGCCACCCGGCGAACAGGACATCATGACGTTCGTCCCGTCGCGCCCGGGATACATGGCCAGTACGAAGCCCATGGCGTTCTCGGGGACCATCGCGTTCCACTGCCCCGGGACCATGCCGCTCGGCGCCCACGGGTTGGCGGCCTCCGGCTCGTCAATGACTGTCGGCGGTGGGGGCGCGTTTGCGACGGCTGGGCGCTTGGCAGGGGCGGAAGGGGCCGGGTCGGCGGCGGCGGGCGGCTGTGCCGGCGATGTGTCCATATCGTCGCGCGCCACGACTTCGAGCTTGCCGCCCGTCCATCCCCAGTGCCGCCTGCAGAGCTGGGCGATGGGGCAAGAGCCGCCCGTCACCGTGGTGCTCAGCGCGTGGTCCGCGCCGGGGGCGGGCAGGGTGTAGCTGAGCGCAAGGGTCGACTGGGGCCAGCCGCCGGGATCGTAGGTGGAAGAGGCATAGACGTCGATGCTGCACATCTGGGCGCCGCAGTAGCCGCCGCCACGCCCGACGCTGCGGTCGGCGCAGGTGACCGAGGACCAGTCGAGCAGGAAGTCGGGCTTCCCGTCGCCGTCGATCTCGGTCTGCACGATGGCGCCCGCGCCGGTATAGGCGCCGCGGCAGGCCTCGCGGATGCGAGCCTCGGGCACGGCGGCGGTGAGCCCGGGTGCCGCCGTCGTCGTCGGGCCGGCGCCTTCGCCGCAGATGGCGAGCACCTCGCCGATGGCCGCGCTGGAGCCGCGCAGACGGAAGGGGAAGGGGCCTGTGCTGAACTCGCTGTCGACGGTCACCGTGTTGCCCGCGCGCACGGCGTCGAGCAGCCCGTCGCCGGGGGCGATCCGCCACCACGAGATGTGCCCGTGCGGGACGAAGGTGGCCTGTCGCGAATAGTCCTGGCCGTCGACGCTGATGCCGACGCGGCCCTGCCTCGTGTCGCCGTCGTAGCTCAGGCCGTCGGCGAAGTAGACCTCGGGGCCGGTGTCGGTGCACTCGACGCCGAATTCGCTCGGCCCGCCGTTGAAGCGACCGAAGATCCAGGCGACGTTCGTCTGGAATTCCGTCTGTCGGGCGAACTGCCAGCGCTCGGTCGGCAGGGTGCCTTGGGCGAGGGTGGCGGCGGTTGTCGTGGCGAGAAGGGCGGCGGAAATCAGGATGCCAGCACTGCGCATGAGCCAATGACCTTTCTGAAATAAGCCCGATCGTTCCAGCACAAGCGATTCCCGACAAGTCCCGCGATCCTGACCGGCGCTCTGCGGAGAGGTGCCGAGCGAGCCGGTGCAGTGGTCAGGTTCCGCCGGTCGGACGGATTGACGCCGAAGCAGGTGTGGATTCCCGGGGGATGTGTCAGTTAGAACACGGGTGGAATGAAAACGACGGTCGGATCCCGAATGAGATACGGTTCCTTGTTGATTGTCGCGGCGCTGGGCCTGGCCGCGTGCAGCGAATCCCCCCAGTCGCCAACGCGGCTGAGCGAGGTCGAAACGGCCGAGGGCGCCGGGGCCGCGGCGGTGGCCGAGGGCACGGGCGGCCCTGCCGCGCCGCAGGCCGACCCGGATGCGGCACCCGAAGGCGGGATGCTGGGCTACCTGAAGGAACAGGCCGATGCGGCCAAGGCGGCCGATGCGGAAGAGGGCGTCGAGGTGGCCGCGCTGGCCCCTCAGGGCGAACCGGCGCGCGCCGGGGGCGGCGGCGGGTTCCTGTCGCAACTCTTTGGCGGGGGTGGCGCATCGGTCAAGGGGCCCGAGCTGCCCATGGCCGTTCCGGGCAAGACGCTGCCCTTCGGCGAGGTGGCCCGGAGCTGCGTGAGCAATGTCCAGAGCCTGGGCACCGCGACGGATCGCTATCCCGAGACCGGCAGCGGCTATACGCTGATCGACACCGAGCCGGGCAATCCCGGGATGCGGACTTTCTACCTGACCGGCTTCCGGGACGGCTGCGCCCGGCAGTTCACCGCCGCGCTGGCCATGTTCGGGTCGCCCGAGACGCACGAGCAGATCCGCTATGGTCCCGCTGCACAAACCCTGCCCGCCACGGGGCTCGATTCAGCCTATGAGGCGGTCAAGAACAGGGTCTGCCGGGTCGCGACGGGCGAGCCCTGCGGCAACCGCATGGGGCGGCTGGCGCGTGATACGGCCTTTGTCAGCATCTACCAGAGGTTCGGCGGCAACCGCCGCAAGGACCTGCTGCTGCACGATGGCGAAGTGGTCGCCATAGATACGCACGGAGAGTGAGCGCGCCTACCAGTGCGGCGGGCGCTCGTCGCCAAGGTAGATGCCGCCGGACTGGTCCTGCTCGCGCTCGGCCTCGCGCCGCATGAGGCGTTCGACCCGCGTGGTCAGCCGGTCGATCTCGGTCGCCTGCCGCGACACCGTCTCCGACAGATCGTCCACCGTCCGCGCGAGATGCGCGATGTGGCTTTCGAGATCCTCGATCCTGTCCTGCATGGGCGCGGCCTTTCGTTCGGGGTGACGATGCTCGCCTAACCGCCCCGCGCCGCGCTGTCGAGCCTCGGGCGCGTCAGCCGAGGTGCAGGTCGACGCCGGCCTGCTCCACCAGTGCCGCGATGCCCGGGGGCGGGGGGCGGTCGGTGACGATGGTGTCCACGTCGCTGATGCGTCCCAACCGGACGAGGCCCCGGTGGCCGAACTTGCTGCCGTCGACGGCCAGCAACACGCGGCTCGAATGCTGCATCGCGGTGCGCACGCTTTCGACCTCGGCCTCGTCGTCGTCGCCCAGATCGCCCTCGTCGTCGATACCCGAAACCGAGAGGATGGCGAGGTCGAACTTGAACCCCGAGATGAACGAGCGCGCCTGTTCCTGGAAGACGCCGCCGTCGACCTGGCGGACAAAGCCGCCGGGTATGGCGATGGTGAAATCCGTGACCTCGCGCAGGAAGGCGGCGATGCGCAGGCTGTAGCTGACCACGCGCAGGTTCTCGCGCGAGACGAGCGCGCGGGCCACGGCCTCGCAGGTGGTGCCGGTGTCGAGAAAGACCGAGGCGCCGTCCTCGATCAGGTCGGCCACGCGGGCGCCGATGCGGTCCTTGGCAAGCGAGTTGGTCACGCGGCGGCGGCGCAACTCGCCGGGCTCGACCGAATTGGCCAGCATGGCGCCGCCATGCAGCCGGCGGACCTTGCCCTGGCGCTCGAGTTCCATGATGTCGCGGCGCGCGGTCTGCGTGGTCACCGAAAAGCGGCGCGCGATTTCCTCGATCGAGATGTATCTCTGGGCCGCGAGCTGCTCCATCAGAAGCTGCTGGCGGTTGCCCTTCCTGTCTGTGTCCATCGCCCCGGTCTTCTGCCTCGCCTGCGTGCCTTGATACACGCGCGGGCCCTTGTTTTTCGAGAAAAAAAGAGGCCGCGGCTGTGGGGAGCCGCGACCTCGCGTTTCGTGACGCGTGGGCGTCGTCAGAAACGCATCTGCACGCCAAGGTTGACCGCGTTCGACTGGCCATCGTCGCCGAAGGCACCGTCATAGCCGACCGAGAGGACCGCGCGGTCGCTCAGGTCCATGGCGACACCAAGGCCGATCTCGACGGCGTCCTCGGCAAGGCCGGTGCCAGTGACCGAGAAGGCGCTGCCGCCGGCAAATGCGAGGTCCGCTTCCGGGTTGGAGGCGTCGAGCACGTGGCGCCATGCCAGCGCACCCGAAAGGCGCAGCGGCGTAGTACCGGCGTCGAAGGCGCTTTCGGCACGCAGGCCGAGCGTGGCGAAGCTGGCCTCGAACTCCGAGTCCTTCACGCGCAGGGCCGCGTCACCGCCGCTTTCCGAGGCGCCGTCGGTCTCGACCCGGACGTGCGAGAGGCCGCCGAAGGGTTCGAGCATCGTGGTGCCCAGGGCGAAGCGGTGCGAGAGTTCCGCGAAGACCTGCGTGGTGTCCGCGTCGTAATCGGCCTTGAGCGTTTCGTCGAAGCCGGTGAAGGACACGTTGCGCCACGTGGAAACCTGGCTGCGGGTGTAGCTTGCCCCGAGGCTGAAGGCCGTGGCACCGAAGCGCTGGCCCGCCGTGAGGGCGAAGTGCAGGTCGTCGGTTTCGCTCTCGCCGCGCAGGCCGTCGAGGCTGGTCTCGCCCTGGCCGAAGCCGCTGGCAAAGCCGAAGGTCAGGCCGCTGTCGAGCTTGGCGTTGGCGCCGAAGAGCGTGCCATAGGCCGAACGCGACACGTCGCGGGTGTCGTCGCCGTCGATATCGGCGCCCGAGCCATAGCCCTCGAACCAGAACTGGACGCCGGTTTCGGCCCCGTCGCGGGTGTCGCGGAGCTTGGCGGCGGCCATATCCGTGACGGCGGCCGACTGTTCGGCCAGCGCGCCCATGGTGGCTGCGTGAAGCTCGCCCGACATTTCCTCGAAGGCCTCGTCGGCGCTGGCTTCGCCCAGCATGACGACACTGTCGAAGAGCGGGTTGCCCATGCCCAGCGGTTCCAGCGCGCGGGCCGCGGCGCGGCCGTTGCGGGTGGAGGCGACGCTGTCGAAGGCGGTGTCGTTGCGGTCAAGCTCCAGCGACAGGCTGGTGGCGCCGTAGGTCAGGCCCGCGTCGAGGAAGGCCAGCGAGGAGGTCACGCCGTCGAAGGTGCCGCTGATGCCGCCACCGGCCGTCAGCACCTCGTAGGAGGTGAAGGGCAGGTAGTTGCCGCCTTCGGCCACCACGACGGTGCTGCCACCCTGGATGTCGACCGCGCCGGTCACGTCCACGCGGTCGGCCTCGCCTGCCGCATTGGCCTCGATCTCGAAGGTGGAGCCTTCGGCGAAGCTCAGGTCACCGGCGACGGAAAGCGTGCCGATGCTGTTGCCCGCGCCCAGCGTGCCGCCCTGCGCGATGGCAAGGTTGCCCGTGGTGCCGGTGCCGCCCAGACGCGCGCCGTCGTTGACGGTGGTGAGCACGGAGGCCGCGGTCGATCCGTTCACGACCAGCGCGCCACCGTCCACGGTGGTTTCGCCCGTGTAGGTGGTGTCGCCCGCGACGATCAGGGCGCCCGCGCCGCGCTTGGACAGCGCGCCGGAGCCGGTGATGTCCTGCTCCGTGGTCACGGCCGCTGCCGCGTCGCGGATGTCGAGCCAGCCGCCGGTGCCTTCGAGCGAGATCTCGCGGTCGAGCGTGCCCATCTGGGCGCCGGCCACGGCCAGCCCGCCGTTGTCGAGGCGCAGGGTGGCGTCGGCATCGCCAAGCGCCGCGTCCTCGGTTACCACGACGGTGCCGCCGGCGGTGACGAGGGTTTCCCCGATGAAGCTGTGGTCATCGATGCAGTATTCGGCGACGGCGGCCTGCAGGCGCGGGTCGTCGGTGGTGCAGTCGAGCAGCGTCTTCTTTTCCTCGGTGGTCAGCCAGTCGAGCACGGGTTCGCCGTTCTCGTCGGCGATCTGGCCGAGGTAGACGTCGTCGCGCATATTGTTGCGGGTGAGGAAGAATTCGCCGCCATTCTCGTCAAAGGTGGTGGCCTCGTCGCTCCAGACCAGACGGGTCTGTTCGTCGCCGGCCGCGTCATATTTTTCGAGCTTGGGTCCGACCCAGCGCAGGTCGTGGGCCACGAGTTCGTGGTCGGTGTAGGCGGTGCCGTCATCGGTCACGTCGACCTGGTCGAGCGTGCCGGTGTAGGCATCGTCGGCCGCGTCGACCACCTTGTACCACTTCCCGAAGGGGCGAGAGGCGAGGAAGTGGTCGATGCGCACGCGGTCCCAGCTGGGCCAGGTGTTGGTGTCGTCCTCGCCGGCCGAGGGCCAGGTGGTGACGCCATCGTCAAAATCGTGCGGCTCGAAGCCTTCGCGGTCCGCGCCGTGCAGAAGGATGAAGTCCTTCTTGAGCAGGTTGAGCGTGACCGGGGTGTTGTGCTCGACCGGGTAGGTCTCGTCGGCAAACAGGTCGTCGGGGATATCGTCCAGAGAAAGCGACTGGCCACGGTTTGCGTCGATGAACGCCTGCATGGCGTCGGGATCGACGGCGTATTCGGCAAGCAGCGTCTCGTAGAAGCTGTTGTTACTTCTGAGATAGTTCTGGAGGATCAGCTTCTGCTGCGAGGCGCGGTGCAGGCCGCGTTCCGAGGTGTCGCCCGCGTTCCAGTCGCCGGTGAGGATCACCGGGCCGCCGGTCGATTTCGCCCACTCGGTGATGCCGCGCACCTCGTTCAGGCGCGTCTGCGAGGGGTCGCGGTAGTCGAGGTGGACCGAGCCCACGACCGTGTCGGGCACGCCTCCGCCGGGCTGCGCGGTCTGGTAGGCCACGGAATCGCCCTGGGTGTTGGTGGCGAAGTCGCCGCCGACACGGCTGAGCACGCCGGTGTCGCCCTGGCGGATGTAATCATATTCGCCGAGACCCTCGTCACGCAGGATCTGCTGAAGGCCGCTCAGGTACTGTTCGTTGCGCAGTTCCTGGAAGGCGATGATGTCGTAGTTGCCATTGACGAAGACGTCCTTGATGGCGTCGAGGTCGTCCCGGAACTGATCGCCCCAGGTGTTCATTGTGAGCACGCGCAGCGTGCCCTGGTCCTGCGCGAGAGCGGGAGATGTCAGGAAAGCAACAGCGGCGACACTGCCGAGAAGGCCCGCGCGGCCGGCACGCGTGAGCCGGCGCGCGGAGCGGGAAAAGGAGAACTGGTTCTGCATGGCATCCATCGGATTGGAAGAATGGGACCGGGCGGATGACGCCCGTGCGATTCCATCGCGTCCCGAGGCTTGTCATGTCTATATGTCGGTAAAGTGACAGAATGTAAAACTTCCTACATTATGGCGCTGCTGCCTTCTTTGGCATCACAGAGTGCGGCAGGCTCCGAGGTGGGCGCCGTGTTGACAGCTCAACGCGCGTGGCTCAGGGTAGTCGGGTCCGGCAAGGCCGGTCCGCGGGAGGAGCGTCATGGATCAATGCAGTGCACGGCCGGCGACGGCCCTGCCGGGAGGGCGGGCTTGAGCGAAAGTCCGAACCTGCGTCGCCCCGAGGGCGACGATGATCCCCAGTCCGTCCGGGTGATGGAGGGGCGGCGGGTGCTGAACCTGCCCGCCTACATTCCCTATTACCTGGTGGCGGTGAACAACGCCCAGTCGGCCGTGGCCTCGGCGGACTATCTCCGGCGCTTCGGCATCGGGGTGACGGAATGGCGGGTTCTCTCGACGCTTGCGGCGCTGCCGCCGTCGCCCGCCTCGCGGCTGTGCGAGATCGTGGCGCTCGACAAGGCGGCCGTCAGCCGTGCGCTGTCGCGGCTCGATGCGGACGGCCAGGTGCAGGCCCGTCCCGGCGAACGCGATCCGCGCCGCCGGCTCTGGTCGCTGACAGACAGCGGCTGGGACCTGCACGAACAGATGCTGGATGCGGCCCTGGCCCGCGAGGCATGGCTGACCGAGGGCATCACGCCCGCGGATCTCGACGCCTGCCGCCGCGCGCTTCGCCAGATGCTGCAGAACGTCAGAAAACCGAACCATACGGAGTAATGATTACATGCCGACACCTCCTTTCCGCGCCGATCACGTGGGCAGCCTGCTGCGCCCCGAAAGCGTCAAGCTCGCCCGCAAGGCCTTCTACGAGGAAGGCACGCTGGACGTCGAAGGGCTGCGCTCGACCGAGGACGAGGCGATCCGCAACCTGATCCGGATGCAGGAAGGCGTGGGGCTGAAGGCCGTGACCGACGGTGAACAGCGCCGGTCCTTCTGGCACTTCGACTTCATGGGCTTCCTTGACGGCCTGACGCTGGAACAGCGCGAGCCCGAGGCGGGTGCCCAGTTTTCGGGCGTGAAGCTGCGCCCGACCATTCCCGTGGTCGACGGCCTGCTCGACTTCCCCGCAGACCACCCGCACATTGAGCACTTCCAGTTCCTTGCCAAGAACACCGACGTGGTGCCGAAGATCTCGATCCCCGGGCCCTCGGCGCTGCACTTCCGCGTCGCCAAGGAAGACATCGCGCCCAAGGAATACCAGGACGTCGAGGCCTATACCGCGGCCATCGCCGAGACCTACAAGAAGGCCGTGAAGGCGTTCTACGATGCCGGCTGCCGCTACCTGCAGATGGACGACATCTTCTTTGCCTACCTCTGCGATCCCAAGCACCGCGAGGCCCAGAAGGCCAGCGGCGAGGATCCGGACTGGCTGATCGACCGCTATGCCTGGATGATGAACGAGGCGATCAAGGACCGCCCGGACGACATGTTCATCGGCATGCACATGTGCCGCGGCAACTTCCGCTCGACCCACGCGGCAGAAGGTGCCTACGACGCGGTGGCTGATGCGGTCTTCAACAAGACCGGCGTCGACATCTTCTTCATGGAGTACGACACCGACCGCGCGGGCGATCTTGCGCCGCTGGGTCAGCTCTCCAAGGGCAAGCAGCGTGTGCTGCCGGGTTTCATCACCACGAAGACCGCCGAGATGGAGACCATCGACGACCTGCGCCGCAAGTTCGACGAGGCCGCCAAGTACGCGCCGCTCGATCAGCTGGGCATCGCACCGCAGTGCGGCTTCGCCTCGACCGAGGAAGGCAACGACATCACCGCCGACGACCAGCGTCGCAAGCTGGAGCTTGTCGTGAAGACGGCGGAAGCAATCTGGGGCGGCGTCGAGAAGTAGACCCGCCACCAAGCGAAAAGCCAGGGAGGAGACCCATGCTTGGACTGAACGAAGGGCGGGGCGCGGCGGGAGGCCGCGTTCCCACCCGCAAGACGTCGTGGCGCTGCCGCGACCGGGCCTGCTGATCCATGCGGACACAGGTGGCAATCATCGGCGGCGGGCCCTCGGGCCTGCTGCTCTCGCAGCTTCTGCACCGCATCGGTGTCGAAGCGGTGGTGCTGGAACGCCAGACCCGCGATCACGTGTTGTCGCGCATCCGGGCGGGCGTTCTCGAAAAGGGCATGATGGACCTGCTGGGGCAGGCCGGGGTCGATGACCGCGCCAAGCGCGAAGGCATTCCCCATGACGGCGTCGTGCTGTCCTACGACGACGATCGCGTGCGCATCGACTTTGCCAAGCACATCGACCAGCCGGTGACCGTCTACGGCCAGACCGAGGTCACCCGCGATCTCTACGACGCGGCCGAGGCGCGCGGCACCACCGTCCTGCACAAGGTGTCGGACGTGGAACTGCACGATCTCGACGAGGACTCGCCCTACGTGACCTTCATGCACGAGGGGCAGGAAAAGCGGCTCGACTGCGATTTCGTGGTGGGCTGCGACGGCTTCCACGGGGTCAGCCGCAAGTCGATCCCCGACGACGTGCGCCGCGACTACGAAAAGGTCTATCCCTTCGGCTGGCTCGGCGTGCTGTCGGAAACGCCGCCGGTGCATGACGAGCTGATCTACGCAAGCTCGGGCCGGGGCTTTGCGCTCTGCTCCATGCGCAACCCGCATCTGTCGCGCTACTACGTGCAGTGTTCGCTCGACGACAAGGTCGAGAACTGGTCGGACGACGACTTCTGGGCCGAGCTCAAGCGCCGTATCCCGTCGGAGTTCGCCGAAAAGCTCGTGACCGGGCCCAGCATCGAGAAATCCATCGCGCCGCTGCGGTCCTTCGTGACCGAGCCCATGCGCTGGGGGCGACTGTTCCTCTGCGGGGACGCGGCCCACATCGTACCGCCCACCGGGGCCAAGGGACTCAACAGCGCGGCCTCGGACGTGCACTACCTCTTCGAGGGCCTTTCGCAGTGGTACCGCGACAGCGATGCCGAGGGTGTCGACCGCTACTCCGAACGCGCGCTCGCACGCGTCTGGAAGGTCGAGCGCTTCTCGTGGTGGATGACTTCGCTGCTGCACCGCTTCCCCGATCAGACCGATTTCGATCTCAAGATGCAGCGCGCCGAGCTGCTCTATCTGCGCGACACGCCCGCCGCGCAGGAAGCTCTGGCGCTCAACTACGTGGGGTTGCCGTATTGACCGACCGTTACGAGACAGGAATGCAGGTGCGCCGCCGGGTTCTGGGCGACGCGCACGTGGACCGGGCCGAGGCCGCCAAGGGCGATCTCGACACGCCCTTCCAGGATCTGATCACCGAAAGCGCCTGGGGCACCGTCTGGGCCTCGGACGCGATCACCCCGCGCGAACGCTCCATGCTGACGCTGGCGCTGCTCGCGGCGACGGGGAACTTCGAGGAAGTGGAAATGCACGTCCGCGCCACCGCCCGCACCGGGGCAAGCCCGCGCGACGTGGCCGAGGCCTTTCAGCACGTGGCGATCTACGCCGGCGTGCCGCGCGCCAACCATGCGCTGAAGATTGCGAAACGCGTGTTCGCCGAGATGGAGAAAGACGATGTATGAGGATTCACCCCTGATCCCGCGCAACCGCGCGGCGCATCCGGTGCCCTACGACCCGGGCTACAAGACCAGCGTCACGCGGTCGCCGAACCTGCCGCTGCTGTCGCTCGACAGCACGCCCTCCGAGGAAACCGGTCCGCGTTTCGGCCACAACATGATCGGCGCGCTCGACAACAACCTGATCCTGAACTGGACCAAGGGCGAGGCGCCCGCCGTGGGCGAGCGCATCCTCGTGCACGGCCGCGTCATCGACGAAAACGGCCGCGCCGTGCCCAACACGCTGATCGAGGCCTGGCAGGCCAACGCGGGCGGGCGCTACCGGCACGTCAAGGACACCTACTTCGCGCCGCTCGATCCCAACTTCGGCGGCTGTGGGCGCACGCTGAGCGATGACGAGGGCTACTACCAGTTCCTCACCATCAAGCCCGGCGCCTATCCCTGGCCCAACCGGGGCAACGAATGGCGCCCGGCCCACATCCACATCTCGGTCTTCGGCCATGCCTTCGGGCAGCGGCTGATCTCCCAGATCTACTTCGAGGGCGATCCGCTGATCGACCGCTGCCCGATCGCGGCGACCGTCAAGGATCGTGGCCAGCTCGAGCAGCTTGTGGCGCCGCTCGACATGGCGATGGCCAAGCCGATGGATTTCCTCGCCTACAAGTTCGACATCGTGCTGCGCGGCCGCCGCCAGACCTTCTTTGAAAACCGCCCGGAGGGGATGTGACATGGTGCAGAAACTGACGACCCTCATGGAAACGCCCTCGCAGACCGCCGGGCCCTACGTCCACATCGGCTGCGTGCCCACCTTCGCGGGTCTCGGCGGCATCTACCCCGAGGACCTCGCGCTCAGCCCCATCACCGACGCCGCCAAGGGCGAGATCGTGACCATCAAGGGCTCGGTCTACGACGGCACCGGTTGGGCGCTGCGCGATGCGCTGCTGGAAAGCTGGCAGGCGGATGCCCAGGGCATCTACCCCGGCCAGCCCGGCGCCGATCCGGGCGTGACCGGCTTCTGCCGCTTCACCGCCGACAAGGACAGCGGCGAATACACGCTTCGCACGGTCAAGCCCGGTACGGTCAAGACCCGCGACGGCAAGGTCATGGCGCCGCATATCTCGCTCTGGATCGTGGCGCGCGGCATCAACATCGGCCTCAGCACCCGGATCTACTTCGGCGACGAGGACAACGACGCCGATCCGATCCTCGCCCGGATCGAACAGCGCCCCCGCGTCGACACGCTGATTGCCAAGCCCGAGGGGGATGGTATCTACCGCTACGACATCCGCCTTCACGGCGAGGGCGAAACAGTCTTTCTGGACATGTGAGGCACGATGACCAAACCCTGCATTATCTGCGTAGCGATCACCGGGTCGCTGCCCAGGAAGGAAAACAACCCTGCCGTGCCGATCACCGTCTCCGAACAGGTGGAAAGCACGCAGGAAGCCTTCGAGGCGGGCGCCACCATCTGCCACGCCCACGTGCGCAACGATGACGAGACGCCCAGTTCCGACCCCGAGAAGTTCGCCCGCCTGAAGGAAGGGCTGGAAAAGCACTGCCCCGGCATGATCGTCCAGTTCTCGACCGGGGGGCGCTCGGGGGCGGGTCAGGCGCGCGGCGGCATGCTGCCGCTGGCGCCTGACATGGCCTCGCTCTCGGTGGGATCGAACAACTTCCCCACCCGGGTCTACGAGAATCCGCCCGATCTGGTGGACTGGCTCGCCAGCGAGATGCTGACCCACGGCGTGAAGCCCGAGATCGAGGCATTTGACCTCTCGCACATCTTCCAGGCCGCCAAGATGGCCGAGGCGGGCAAGCTCGCGGGCACGCCCTACGTGCAATTCGTCATGGGGGTAAAGAATGCCATGCCCGCGGATCGCGAGGTCTTCGAGTTCTATATCCACACCGTGAAGCGGCTCTTCGGTGACGACGCGCCGTGGTGCGCGGCGGGCATCGGCGCGAACCAGTACCTCATCAACCAGTGGTCGGTGGAGCTGGGCGGGCATGCGCGCACGGGGCTCGAGGACAACGTGCGCCTCGACCGCGACACGCTTGCGCCCTCGAACGCGGCGCTGGTGGGCCGTGTCGTGGATCTCTGCGACAAGGCGGGCCGTCCGGTGGCGACGCCTGCGCAGGCGCGCGAACTGCTGGGGCTGAAACCCGCCGCCTGAGATTGACCCTGCCGCCCGCGCGACGCAGGTTGCGCGGGAATCGGCACCACGGGGGCAGGCGTGATCCACAAGCTGGAAATGCTCATTGCGCTGGCCAAGGCGCGTCATTTCGGACGTGCGGCGGAAAGCCTCGGGCTGACGCAGCCCACGCTTTCGAGCGGGATCCGGCAGCTCGAGGATGAGTTGGGCGTGAAGCTCGTGACGCGCGGCGCCCGCTTTCGCGGGCTGACGCCCGAGGGCGAGCGTGCGCTGGTCATGGCGCGCCAGATCGTCGGCGACGCGCGCCGCCTGCGCGAAGAGATGCGCTTTGCCCGCGAGGGCCTTTCGGGCGAGCTGCGCCTTGCCGTGATCCCCACCGCACTCACCCGTGCCTCGGATCTGGCCACGCGCTTCGCCGAGGCGCATCCCGGCGTGCGCTTGTCGATCCGGTCGCGCAATTCGCACGAAATCCTCGCCATGATCGACGATCTGGATGCGGACGCGGGCATCACCTACCTCGACAACGAACCGCTGGGCCGCGTGGCGCAGCTGCCGCTTTATCGCGAGCGCTACGCGCTGGTCTGCGGCGAGGACCATCCGCTGGCGGGGCGCGAGAGCGTGGCATGGAGCGATCTTGCCCGGCAGCGGTTCTGCCTGCTGACGCCGGACATGCAGAACCGCCGGATCATCGACCGCAGTTTCCTCGAGGCGGGCGTGACGGCGATGCCGGCGCTGGAATCGAGTTCCACGGTGGTGCTGGTGAGCACGGTCCTGTCCGGCGGCTGGGTCACGGTGCTGCCGCGCGAGATGGCCGCGTTTCTGGCCAAGGGGCACCCGCTGACGGTGGTGCCGATCACCGGCGGCGTGGCCGCGCCGGGCGTCGGGCTGGTGACCCAGTACCAGGAGCCGCAGACCCCGCTGATCCGCGCGCTTTTCGAGGTGGCCGAGCGGGCCGCGGGCGAGGAACCCGTCGATATTGATTGAAATCCTCTATTGCCAGACGGAACGGCGATATTGATTCAAGATCGGTTTCGGTGTCTTCCTGCCCCAAAGACGGAGAGCCAGGCATGACCACCCAAGCCGCCGAGCCCGCCCCCGAGGCGCTGGCCGAGATCATCGAAGCCCACACCCATCTCGAGGGGCCTCTTCTTCCGATCCTGCATGCCATGCAGGAGTCCTTCGGCTTCGTGCCCGGCACGGCGGTGCCGATGATCGCCAGGGCGTTGAAGCTCACCCGGGCCGAGGTGCACGGCGTCATCTCCTTCTACCACGATTTCCGCGAGGCGCCCGCCGGGCGCCATACCGTCAAGATCTGCCGGGCCGAGGCCTGCCAGGCGGTGGGCGGTACCGCCCTGTCCGAGGCGGTGCTGTCCAAGCTGGGCATCACCTGGGGCGAGACGACGGCTGACGGCGCCGTGACGGTGGAGCCTGTCTATTGCCTCGGGCTTTGCGCCTGCGCCCCCGCGGCCATGGTCGACGGCAAGGTCATGGGCCGCGCCGACGCCGACCGCCTGACGGCGCTGGCCGGGGAGGGTGCGGCATGAAGATCTACGTTCCCCGCGACGCCGCCGCCAAGGCGCTGGGCGCCGACGAGGTGGCACAGGCCGTTGCGCGCGAGGCCGAGGCCCGCGGCATGACCGTGCAAATCGTCCGCAACGGATCGCGCGGCATGGTCTGGCTGGAACCGCTGGTCGAGCTGGAGGCCTCCGGCCGCAGGCTCGCCTACGGGCCGGTACAGGCCTCCGACGTGCCCGCGTTGCTCGACGGCACGCTCGACAGCCTCGGAGCGGTGGAGGACATCCCCTTCTTCGCCCGCCAGACCCGGCTGACCTTCGCGCGCGTCGGCCTGACTGATCCGCTTTCGCTCGACGACTACAAGGCCCACGGCGGGCTGGCCGGGCTGCGCCGCGTGCTGGACATGCGCGGCGAGGCGGTCATCGACGAGCTCAAGGCCTCGGGCCTGCGCGGCCGCGGCGGTGCGGGATTCCCGGCGGGCATCAAGTGGGACACGGTGCGGATGGCCCACGCCGACCGCAAGTACATCGTCTGCAACGCCGACGAGGGCGACAGCGGCACCTTTGCCGACCGCATGCTGATGGAGGGCGACCCCTTTTGCCTGATCGAGGGCATGGTGATCGCGGGCGTCACCGTGGGCGCCACCAAGGGATTTGTCTACCTGCGCTCGGAATACCCCGACGCCATCGAGGTCATGACCGAGGCGGTCGAACTGGCCCGCGCGGCAGGCCTTCTGGGGGACGCGGTGCTGGGCACCGGCCCCGCCTTCGACATGGAGATCCGCGTCGGCGCGGGCGCCTATGTCTGCGGCGAGGAAACCTCGCTTCTGAACTCGCTCGAAGGCAAGCGCGGCGTGGTGCGCGCCAAGCCGCCGCTGCCCGCGCTCGAGGGGCTCTTCGGCAAGCCGACGGTCGTGAACAACGTGCTCACCCTCGCCACGGTGCCGGTCATCTTCGAGAAGGGCGCCGAGCATTACGCGAGCTTCGGGCTGGGCCGATCCAAGGGCACCATGCCCATCCAGATCGCCGGCAACGTGGCACGCGGCGGGCTGTTCGAGACCGGCTTCGGCATGCCGCTGGGTGAGCTGGTCAATGACGTGGCCGGCGGCACCGCCTCCGGGCGGCCGGTCAAGGCCGTGCAGGTGGGCGGGCCGCTTGGCGCCTACATGCCTATCTCCAAGTTCGACACGCCCTTCGGCTACGAGGAATTCGACGGGCAGGGGGGCCTGATCGGCCACGCGGGCGTGGTGGTCTTCGACGACAGTGCCGACATGTGCGCCATGGCGCGCTTTGCTATGGAGTTCTGCGCGGTGGAAAGCTGCGGGAAGTGCACGCCCTGCCGCATCGGCGCCGTGCGCGGGGTCGAGACCATCGACCGCATCGCCGCCGGCGACGCGGCCGCGGTGCCGCTGCTGGAAGATCTCTGCGAGACCATGCGCGACGGATCGCTCTGCGCGCTGGGCGGCTTCACGCCCTACCCGGTGCTTTCCGCGCTGCGCGGCTTCCCCGAGGAGTTCGGCCCCGCGCGGGAGGCGGCGGAATGAGCGGTTTCGCCGCGCTGACGCGCGCCGAGGTGGCGGGGGGCGCTGCCCCCCGCCACCCCCGGGATATTTCTGCCAAGAAG
>CAYNKL010000008.1:23813-29820 GCA_964397775.1 uncultured Rhodobacterales bacterium
ATCAGATGGAGAGAGGTCCCATCTTAATCTGACGAGACGGGACCCTTCAAGGACAAGGGCCATCATCATACTAAGAAGTAACCGGCCGGTTTGCCAACCCCAAAAGAGGAGTGATGCACCAAGAAGAAGGGGCGGGGTGGCGCTGACATCCCTGCCGCGACGCGACACCGGAGATGCCACGCATGAAGGATTTCATCATTCCCTGGGACGACCGCGACATGGGCACGCCCGCGAAACAGGGCGCGCCGGTCACGATCGCGGTGGACGGCTTCGAGGTGACGGTGCCGGCGGGCACCTCGGTCATGCGGGCGGCGGCGGAGGCGGGGATTTCCGTGCCGAAGCTTTGCGCCACCGACAGCGTCGAGGCCTTCGGCTCCTGCCGGCTGTGCGTCGTCGAGATTGAGGGACGGCGGGGCACGCCGGCCTCCTGCACGACGCCGGTGCACGAGGGCATGAAGGTGCACACGCAGTCCGACAAGGTGAAGAAGATCCGGCGCGGGGTGATGGAGCTCTATGTCTCGGATCACCCGCTCGACTGTCTGACCTGCTCGGCCAACGGCGATTGCGAGCTGCAGGACATGGCGGGTGCCGTGGGTCTGCGCGACATGCGCTACACGCCGGGCGAGAACCATTTCGACCCCTCCGGCACCGGCGCGCGCAGCCAGTCCGAGGCGCGGTTGCGCATGCCCGTGGGCGAGGCCAACCCGCGCTACCTGCCCAAGGACGAGAGCAACCCCTATTTTACCTACGATCCCTCCAAATGCATCGTCTGTTCGCGCTGCGTGCGGGCCTGCGAGGAGGTACAGGGCACCTTTGCGCTGACCATCGAGGGTCGCGGGTTCGAAAGCCGGGTTTCGGCTGGCATGGCGGGCGACGATTTCCTGACATCCGACTGCGTGAGCTGCGGCGCCTGCGTGCAGGCCTGCCCCACCGCGACGCTTCAGGAAAAGAGCGTGGCAGAACAGGGCGTGCCGGACCGGTCGGTCGTGACCACCTGCGCTTATTGCGGCGTTGGGTGTTCGTTCGAGGCGCAGATGCAGGGTGACCAGCTGGTGCGCATGGTGCCGTGGAAGCACGGCAAGGCCAACCGCGGCCACAGCTGCGTCAAGGGCCGCTTCGCCTACGGCTATGCCAGCCACGGCGACCGCATCCTGCACCCCATGGTGCGGGACAGCATTGATCAGCCCTGGCGCGAGGTCAGCTGGGAGGAGGCCATCGGGTTTGCCGCCACGAGGATGCGCGGCATCCAGGAGCAATACGGCCGCCGGTCGATCGGCGGCATCACCTCGAGCCGCTGCACCAACGAGGAAACCTTCCTCGTGCAGAAGATGATCCGGGCGGTCTTTGGCAACAACAACACCGACACCTGCGCGCGGGTCTGCCATTCGCCCACGGGCTACGGGCTCAAGACCACCTTCGGCACCAGCGCGGGCACGCAGGATTTCGACTCGGTCGAGCATACCGACGTGGCCGTGGTGATCGGGGCGAACCCCACCGACGGGCACCCGGTCTTCGGCTCGCGGCTTAAGAAGCGGCTGCGGGCGGGCGCCAAGCTCATCGTGATCGACCCGCGCCGCATCGACCTGCTCGACAGCCCCCACGTGGGCGAGGCGCATCACCTGGCCCTGACGCCCGGCACCAATGTCGCCGTGCTGACCGCCATGGCGCATGTGATCGTGACCGAGGGGCTGGTGGACGAGGATTTCATCCGCACCCGCTGCGACTGGGAGGAATTCCGCCAGTACGCCGAGTTCGCCGCCGATCCGCGCCACAGCCCGGAAGCGACGGCGCTTCTGACCGGCGTGAACGCGCAGGCGCTGCGGCTTGCGGCGCGGGCCTATGCCACGGGCGGGAACGGGGCGATCTACTACGGGTTGGGCGTGACCGAGCACAGCCAGGGATCGACCACCGTGATGGCCATCGCCAACCTCGCCATGATGACCGGCAACATCGGCCGTCCCGGCGTGGGCGTGAACCCGCTGCGCGGCCAGAACAACGTGCAGGGCTCCTGCGACATGGGCAGCTTCCCGCACGAGCTGCCGGGCTATCGCCACGTGAGCGACGATGCCGCGCGCGAGGTCTTCGAGAAGGTCTGGGGCGCGCCGGTGGACGACGAACCCGGCCTGCGCATTCCCAACATGCTCGACGCGGCGGTCGAGGGCACCTTCCGCGGCATCTACATCCAGGGCGAGGACATCCTGCAGTCGGACCCCGACACGAAACACGTGGCGGCGGGCCTCGCGGCCATGGACTGCGTCATCGTGCATGACCTTTTCCTGAACGAGACGGCGAACTACGCCCATGTCTTCCTGCCGGGCAGCACCTTCCTTGAAAAGGACGGCACCTTCACCAACGCCGAGCGGCGCATCAACATGGTGCGCGAGGTGATGAAGCCCAAGGCCGGTTACGCCGACTGGGAGGTGACGCAGCTTTTGGCCAATGCCATGGGCGCTGGCTGGTGCTACACCCACCCGCGCGAGATCATGGATGAAATCGCCGCTACCACGCCCTCCTTCGCCGGGGTCAGCTTCGATCTGCTGGACGAGAAGGGCTCGGTCCAGTGGCCCTGCAACGAGGCGCACCCCGAGGGCTCGCCGGTCATGCACGTGGACGGTTTTGTGCGCGGCAAGGGGCAGTTCATCCTGACCGAATACATCGCCACCGAGGAACGCACCGGGCCGCGCTTCCCGCTGCTGCTGACCACCGGGCGCATCCTGTCGCAGTACAATGTGGGCGCGCAGACGCGGCGCACGCCGAACGTTGTCTGGCACCAGGAGGACCTGCTGGAAATCCACCCCCACGATGCCGAGGTGCGCGGCGTCAAGGAAGGCGACTGGATCAAGCTGGCCTCGCGGTCCGGCGAAACCTCGCTGCGCGCGACGATCACCGACCGCGTGGCGCCGGGCGTGGTCTACACGACCTTCCACCACCCGGGCACGCAGGCCAACGTGGTGACCTCGGATTTCTCGGACTGGGCGACCAACTGTCCCGAATACAAGGTGACCGCCGTGCAGGTCTCGCCCTCGAACGGGCCGACCGACTGGCAGGAGGACTACGCCGCGCAGGCGGCGCAGTCGCGGCGCATCCTTCCGGCGGCGGAATGACCGGCGATCCGGCGCAGATCCGTGTAGGGACCTCCGTGCAGGGGGGCGAGCGGCGCGACGTGCACCGCGCGCTGCCCGAGGAGCTGCCCGTCGCGGTGACCGTGAACGGCAGCACGCATGCCGTCATGATGGCCACGCCCGACGATCTGGAGGATTTCGCCCTGGGCTTTGCCCTGACCGAGGGGCTGGTCGGCGCCGCGTCTCAGGTGGAGCGGTCCGAGATCGTCGCGTTCGACGAGGGCATCGAGGCGCGGCTCTGGCTGCCCGAGGCGCAGGCCGAGGCAATCGCCGCCCGCCGCCGCAGCATGGCCGGGCCGGTGGGCTGCGGGCTGTGCGGGATCGAAAGCCTGGAACAGGCGGTGCGCGCGCTGCCGGTTCTGCCGGACAGTGGTCTGCGCATCCCGGGGGCCGAGGTGGCGGGCGCCACCGACGCGCTGCGCGGGCATCAGCCGCTGCACGATCGCACCCACGCGGTGCACGCGGCGGGCTTCCTGCGGCCGGGCGCGGGCATCGTCATGGCGCGCGAGGACGTCGGCCGGCACAACGCGCTCGACAAGCTCATCGGCGCCTGCGCGCGGGCGGGCCTCGACATGGGGCAGGGGGCCGTGGTGCTGACCTCGCGCGTGTCGGTCGAGATGGTGCAGAAGACGGTGCTTGCCGGGGCGCCTGTGCTCATCGCCGTGTCGGCGCCCACCGCCCATGCCCTGCGGCTGGCCGAGGGCGCGGGCCTGACGCTTGCCGCCTTTGCCCGCGGCGGTGGCTTTGACATCTATGCCCACGGGCACCGGATCGTGACGGAGGAAAGCGATGTCGCCTGACAAGATGATACGCATGGCGAACCAGATCGCCGCGTTCTTCGAGACCCAGCCGAATGCCGGCGCGCCCGAGGTGGCCGCCCATATCAACGAGTTCTGGGAACCGCGCATGCGCGCGCAGCTGGGCGATCACCTCGCCGCGGGCGGCGAGGGCTTGCACCCGCTGGTGACCGAGGCGGCAGGGCTGATCAAGCAACCCGCCGCCTGAGCCCTCACTTCCGGTTCATCGCGTCGCGCAGGGCCGCCCCGAGTGCGCCGCCGCCCTCGTCCTTGCGGGGCTGGGCAGGCTTGCCGCGTCCCTGACCCCCGCCACCGCCGCGCGGCTTGCCCTTGTCGGGGCTCGGCCCGCGTTCGTCGCGCGCCGCCTTGGCCGAGGCACCGCCATCCTTGCGCATGCTCAGCCCGATCCGCTTGCGGGGCACGTCGACCTCGGTCACCGTGACCGAGACCACGTCGCCCGCCTTCACCACCTCGTGCGGGTCCTTGACGAAGCGGTCGGCCAGCTGGCTGATGTGGACAAGCCCGTCCTGGTGCACGCCCACGTCGACGAAGGCGCCGAAGGCCGCGACGTTGGTCACGGTGCCCTCCAGCCGCATCCCCGGCTTCAGGTCCTTGATGTCCTCGACACCGTCCGCGAACTGCGCGGTGCGGAAGCTCGGGCGCGGGTCGCGGCCGGGCTTTTCCAGTTCCGCCAGGATGTCCTTCACCGTCGGCAGGCCAAAGCTCGCGTCCACGAAGTCCTCCGCTCGCAGGCCCTTCAGCGCCTCGGGCTGGCCCATGATCTGGCGAATGTCGCGCCCGCAGGCGCTCACGATCCGCCGCGCGACGCCATAGGCCTCGGGGTGGACCGAGGAGGCGTCCAGCGGCTCCTCCCCGTCGCGGATGCGCAGGAAGCCCGCCGCCTGCTCAAACGCCTTGGGGCCAAGCCCCGCCACCTTCAGCAACGCCTTGCGCGACCCGAAGGCCCCGCTGGCATCGCGGTGATCCACCACCGCCTGCGCCAACTTCGGCCCCAGCCCCGCCACGTGTGACAGCAGCGGCGCCGAGGCGGTGTTGAGATCCACGCCCACCGCGTTCACCGCATCCTCCACGACCGCCTCCAGCGCCTTGGTCAGGCGCCGCTGGTCCACGTCGTGCTGATACTGGCCGACGCCGATGCTTTGCGGTTCGATCTTCACCAGCTCCGCCAGCGGGTCCTGCAGCCGCCGCGCGATCGACACCGCGCCCCGCAGCGAGACATCCAGCCCGGGGAACTCCTTCGCCGCAAGGTCCGAGGCCGAATAGACCGAGGCGCCCGCCTCGGAGACCACCACCTTGGTCGGCGCGGCCACGCCCTGCGGCAGCAGCTTCAGCGTGTCGGCCACCAGCCGCTCGGTCTCGCGGCTGGCGGTGCCGTTGCCGATGGCGACCAGCTCCACCCCGTGGCGCTGGATCATGGCGATGATCTGCGCCTCGGCCCCGCGCAGGTCGCGCTTGGGCGGGAAGGGATAAAGCGTCGCCGTCTCCAGCAGCTTGCCGGTGGCGTCCACCACAGCCGCCTTCACGCCGGTACGGATGCCGGGATCAAGACCCAGCGTCGCCCGCGCCCCCGCCGGTGCTGCCAGCAGCAGGTCCTTGAGGTTGCGCGCAAAGACCTGGATCGCGCTTTCATGCGCGCGGCTGCGCAGCTCGGCCAGAAGATCCACGTACATCGACAGCGACAGCTTCACCCGCCAGGTCCAGGCCGCCGCCTCGCGCAGCCAGCGGTCGCCGGGCGCATCGCCCGGCACACCCACGGCGCCCGCCACGATCTGCACCGCCTTGTCGCGTCCGCCCTCGGGGTCGGGGGCGATGTCCAGCGTCACAACCTCTTCCTTGGCGGCGCGCAGCAGCGCCAGCGCCCGGTGATCGGGGATCTTGTTCCACGCCTCCGCGTGATCGAAGTAGTCCGAGAACTTGGCGCCCTCTTCCTCCTTGCCGGCGATCACCCGGGCGGTGACCATCGCCTCGGTCCGCATGAAATCGCGCAGGCGCCCCAGCAGGTCGGCGTTCTCGGCGAGCGCGGCGGCTGCGGCGATGGGGTTCCCGGCGAACGTGTGACCGTGGTAA
>CAYNKL010000008.1:29830-54530 GCA_964397775.1 uncultured Rhodobacterales bacterium
CCTGAATCGACTCGGGCAGTTCCTCGGCCAGGATATCCCGCGCCCCGGTGAGCGCGGCCTTGGTGTCGGCCACGTTCTCGGACACATAGCCCTCGGCCAGCTTGGCCGGATCGGCCGAGCGGTCCGCCATGATCCCGCGCAGCAGCGGCTCCAGCCCGTTTTCCCGCGCGATCATCGCCTTGGTCCGGCGCTTGGGCTTGTAGGGCAGGTAGATGTCCTCCAGCGCCGACTTTGTCTCGGCCGCGGCGACAGCCTTGGCCAACTCGTCGGTCAGCTTGCCCTGCTCCTTGATCGACGAAAGGATCGTCGCCCGCCGCGCCTCGAGCTCGCGCAGATAGGCCAGCCGGTCCGAGAGCGTGCGCAGCTGCGTGTCGTCCAGCCCGCCCGTGGCCTCCTTGCGGTAGCGGGCGACGAAGGGCACCGTCGCGCCCCCGTCAAGCAGGTCGACCGCAGCACTGACCTGGTCGGGCCGGGCGGTGATCTCGGTTGCGATCTGGCGGGCGATGCGCTGGGCGGTCTGGTCCAATTGCGGCTCCTGTTCGCGGTCGGAGCGCCTGTCTAGCCTCCGTCGGGCCTTCCGCCAAGAGGGCGCACGGGGTGCGGCGGCCGGATCGGCCCGCAGGCGCCGAGAGGGACGCCGGGTCACGCGCCAAGGCCTGCGGCGCCACCGTGGCTTGAACCGGTGGGCGCCTCGGGCATTATCGCGCGCAATCAGCCCGGCCAACAGGAGGTACCCCCGTGGCCCAGCCAACCGACCATTCCCATGCGGCCGAGGATATTACCAGCCGCCTTCGCGAGGGGCCGGCACGCAGCCACCTGCGCGACATGATCTACGGCGCCATCGACGGCGGGGTGACCACCTTTGCCATCGTCGCGGGCGTGGCAGGAGCAGGGCTTTCGCCCTTCGTGATCGTCGCACTGGGCCTGGCCAACGTCTTTGCCGACGGGTTTTCCATGGCCGCGGGCAACTACTCGGGCACCAAGGCGGAGCTCGACGACATGCGCCGTCTTCGCGCGGTCGAGCTCGACCACATCGACCGCTTTCCCGAGGGCGAGCGCCGCGAACTGCGCGAGATCCTGTCGCAGCGCGGGCTGCATGGCGATACGTTGGAGGCCGCCGTCGACCAGATCGCCGCCAGCCGTGAGGCCTGGGTCACGACGATGCTCGAGGGCGAATACGGCGTTTCACCGACAGAGCCACATCCCATGTGCGCGGCGCTCGCCACCTTCGGCGCCTTCCTCGTGTCGGGGTTCATCCCGCTGCTGCCGTTCCTTGCGGGGCTGCCGCAGGCCTTCACCATCTCGGCCCTGCTGACGCTGGCGTCCTTCTTCGCCATCGGCGCCGCCAAGAGCCGCTGGTCGCTCAGCCCCTGGTGGCGCTCGGGGCTGGAGACCTTCGCCATCGGCGGCACGGCGGCGGGCATCGCCTACGCGGTGGGGACGCTCTTCACGCTCTGAGACGACGCCGGGCAAAAGTCGGGTATTCCCGACTGACGTGGCGTCGTGCTGCGGGGTAGCCTTTCCTCATTGTCCCGGGATGACCTGTTACGGCCATTTCGCCCCGTCCATTTGTCAAGCCCGCCCGCCCCGTCGCGCCCCGCAGGATCCGCAATTTTTCCGTGGATCCGGAGCCGGCCGGGCGGGCTGCCACCCCCACTGGACGCGCCGTCGCCCGGCGTCTATACCCCTGCCCATGATGGGCCTTTTCGCGATCATCATCCGAATTACATGCCCGGCGTCCTGACAACGGACCGCCGGGACAAAGGCGCATGCGCCGACGCGCCGACCTCACCCGAAATTCCCGTATCGCCCGAGGACACACCCGATGTGCGCCGACACGCCTGACTACAAAGACACCCTGAACCTTCCCAAGACCGACTTTCCCATGCGGGCGGGCCTGCCCAAGCGCGAGCCCGGCTGGCTGGAGCGCTGGAACGAGATCGGCGTCTACGACCGCCTGCGCGATGAGGCTGGCGACCGCCCGCCCTTCACGCTGCATGACGGCCCCCCCTATGCCAACGGCCACCTGCACATCGGCCACGCGCTGAACAAGACGATCAAGGACATGATCGTGCGCTCACACCAGATGATGGGGCATGACGCGCGCTATATCCCCGGCTGGGACTGTCACGGCCTGCCGATCGAGTGGAAGATCGAGGAGCAGTACCGCAAGAAGGGCAAGAACAAGGACGAGGTGCCGGTGATCGATTTCCGGCAGGAATGCCGGAGCTTCGCCGAGGGCTGGATCGGCGTGCAGCGCGACGAATTCAAGCGCCTGGGCATCACCGGCAACTGGGCCGATCCCTACCTCACCATGGACTTCCACGCCGAGCGGGTGATCGCCGAGGAATTCCAGAAGTTCCTGATGAACGGCACGCTCTACCAGGGCTCCAAGCCCGTCATGTGGTCGCCGGTCGAGGAGACCGCGCTGGCCGAGGCCGAGGTGGAGTACCACGACAAGGAGAGCTTCACGATCTGGGTGAAGTTCCCGGTCACCGAGTTCTCGATGCCCGAGGCGGATGTCTCGGACGAGGAGATGTCGGACGAGGAGCGCGAAGGCGTGGCCGCGGCCAAGGCCGAGGTGCGCGACGCGCTGGTGGGCGCCAAGGTGGTGATCTGGACGACCACGCCCTGGACCATCCCCTCGAACAAGGCCGTGGTCTTTGGTGAGGCGTTTTCCTACGGGCTCTACGAGGTCACCGACACACCCGAGGAATGCTGGGCGAACGTGGGCGAGCGGTTCATCCTGGCCGACAAGCTGGCCGCGCAGACCTTTGCCAAGGCGCGGCTGGAAGAGGGCCAGTGGCGCCGCGTGCGCGACGTGACGCCCGCGCAGCTGGCCGGCCTGACGCTTCAGCACCCGCTGGCGGGCGCCGAGGGGGCGAATGGCGAATGGGACGATGCACGCGACTTCCGCGCCGCCGACTTTGTCACCGATGAGGAGGGCACGGGCTTCGTGCACTGCGCGCCTTCGCACGGGATGGAGGAATACGAGCTCTACCGTGGGCTCGGGATGCTCGACCGGGTCATCACCTACAACGTGATGGACGACGGCAGCTTCCGCGAGGACCTGCCCTTCTTCGGCGGTGCCCGCATCCTCAAACCCAATGGCAAGGAGGGCGATGCCAACAAGGCGGTGATCGACAAGCTTGTCGAGGTCGGCGGCCTTCTGGCGCGCGGCAAGATCAAGCACTCCTACCCGCATTCCTGGCGCTCCAAGGCGCCGGTCATCTTCCGCAACACGCCGCAGTGGTTCGCCGCCATCGACCGGCCCGTGGGCGACGGGCAGGATCAGAACGGCAAGACCATCCGCGAGCGGGCGCTGACCTGCATCGACCAGGTGAAATGGACGCCCAAGACTGGCCGCAACCGCCTGCATTCGATGATGGAGAACCGGCCCGACTGGGTGCTGTCGCGCCAGCGCGCCTGGGGCGTGCCGCTGACCTGTTTCGTCAAGAAGGGTGCGCGGCCGACCGAGCCGGACTTCCTGCTGCGCGATGAGACGGTCAACGCCCGCATCCTCGAGGCCTTCGAGGCCGAGGGCGCGGATGCCTGGTACCAGGACGGCGCCAAGGAGCGGTTCCTCGGCAACGACTACGATGCCTCCGAATGGGAGCAGGTCTTCGACATCCTCGACGTGTGGTTCGACTCAGGCTCTACCCATGCTTTCGTGCTGCGCGACCGCGCGGACGGCAGCAAGGACGGTATCGCCGACGTCTACATGGAAGGCACCGACCAGCACCGCGGCTGGTTCCACTCCTCGCTGCTGCAGTCGGTGGGCACCACCGGCCGCGCGCCCTATCGCAACGTGGTCACGCATGGCTTCACGCTGGACGAGAAGGGCAACAAGATGTCCAAGTCGCTCGGCAACACCATCGTGCCCGAGGAAGTGGTCAAGCAGTACGGCGCCGACATCCTGCGGCTCTGGGTGGCGCAGGCGGATTATACCGCCGACCAGCGCATCGGACCCGAGATCCTGAAGGGCACCGCCGACAGCTATCGCCGCCTGCGCAACACTCTGCGGTTCATGCTGGGTGCGCTGGCGCATTTCGAGGAGAGCGACCGGGTTGCCCGCGAGGACATGCCGGAGCTGGAGCAGTGGGTGCTGCACCGTCTGGCCGAGCTCGACGAGGTGGTGCGCGAGGGCTATCGCGCCTTCGATTTCCAGCACGTCTTCCAGCAGGTCTTCCAGTTCTGCACCGTGGATCTGTCGGCCTACTACTTCGACATCCGCAAGGACGCGCTCTACTGCGACGGGGATACCGAGCGGCGGCGTGCGGCGCGGACCGTCATGGACCTGCTGTTCCACCGGCTGACCACCTGGCTGGCGCCGGTGCTGGTCTTCACCATGGAAGAGGTCTGGCTGGAGCGGTTCCCGGGCGAGCAGAGCTCGATCCACTTGCAGGACATGCCCGAGACGCCCGCCGACTGGCGCGATCCGGCGCTGTCGGAGAAGTGGCAGATGGTGCGCCGCGCCCGCCGCGCGGTGACCGCCGCGCTGGAGGTGCAGCGGAGCGAGAAGGTGATCGGCGCGAGCCTCGAGGCGGCGCCGGTGGTGCACGTCGAGGACGCGGCCATGCTGGCGGCGTTGAAGACGGTGAACTTCGCCGATCTCTGCATCACCTCGGACATCAGCCTGACCGGCGATCCGGCCCCGCAGGAGGCCTTCCGCCTGCCGGAGGTCGAGAACGTGGGCGTGGTCTTCGAGCGGGCCGAGGGGCAGAAATGCCAGCGCTGCTGGAAGATCCTGCCGGACGTGGGCACCCATTCCCACCCCGAGACCTGCGCCCGCTGCGACGAGGCGCTCGGCTGAACGACTACCCCGGGCGGCAGGGCCGTCCGGGGATGTCCCGGGCCGGGACATTTTGGGGTGCCATATAAATCAAGGACTTGGGAATCCGGATTAACCGGGTCTTAGGGATGCCCCTGACTGCGCGGCCCAGGGCACGGTGTTGCGCTGCCCGCTCCCTCGACAGCCTATCCCCTCCCTGGCCCTCCCCCTGGCAGGGGGAGGGGATGGTACGCGCTGGCTGCCTGTGTGGCGCGGTGCCCAGCCGGGCCTAGCCCTTGATGACGGCGACCACAGCGGCGCTCAGGTCCTGCAGGGCGGCGTCGCGCGTGGCGAAATCCACCTCGGCGTCCGAGATGAAAAGCGTGACGATCCAGGGCGCACGCCCCTCCGGCGCGACCATGGCGACGAGGTTGCGGGTCTGGTTGCCCGCCCCGGACTTGTCGAAGATCGCCCACCCCGAAGGTGCCACCCGGCGCAGATGCTTGCCGGTTACGGCGCCATGGCTTGCCCACTCCGCAAGCTGACGGCGGGACGCGGCGGAGAGCACGTCGCCCAGGAACAGTGTGCGCAGCGTGTCGGCCATGGCGCGGGGTGTGGTCGTGTCGCGCGGATCGTTTGCGGCAAAGGTGTTGAGCTTGGGCTCAAGCCGGTCGAGGCGGCTCATCTCGTCGCCGCTGTCGCGCAGGAAGTCCGTCACCGCCTGCGGGCCACCCAGTCGGGCGATCAGCAGGTTCGCGGCGGTGTTGTCGCTCTGGTCCAGCGCCGCGAGGCAGAGTTCGTCGAGAGTCATGTCCTCGCCTGTGCGGAGTTCGGTCACGGGCGCATAGTCGAGGATGTCGGAAGCACGCACCGCGAGCCTGTCGTCGAGCGAGAGCGTGCCCGCATCGCGGCGGGCCAGAATGGCGCCGCAGAGGGGCAGTTTCATCGTGCTGTTCATCAGGAAGCGTTCGTCGGCCCGGTGTGTCCAGGCGCGGTCCGAGCCGGTGTCGATCAGGGTCAGCCCGACGCGCGCGCCGAGGCGCTGTTCGATGTCGGCGACGGTGCCGTTGAGCTGGTCCAGCGGGCTGTCCGCAGGGGCGGACGTGGCGAACGACATGACTATAGCGAGGCCCGCCGCGAGGCGCGGCAGGAGGGAGGCGGTGATCCGCATGGGGGTATCCTTTTCCGGGATGGCGCCGGGGCGCCGGAGGCTGCGACATCAGCTGATGTCATGCGCTCTGCCTAATCCGGGTTGCAGGTGCCGCTCAAACGACAAATCTTATGGCACGCCATTAGCAGGAGTAATGCCTTGGACCGTCCCGATCTGCCGCTCAACGCGCTGCGCGTCTTCGAGGTCGCCATGCGGCAGGGCAGTTTCACCCGCGCCGCCACAGAGCTTCGCGTGACGCAGGCCGCCGTCAGCCACCAGGTGGCGCGGCTGGAAGATCTTCTGGGCGTGACGCTGTTCCTGCGGACCTCGCAGGGGCTGGTGCCCACGGACGAGGGGGCGATGCTGTTCCCGGTCCTGGAGCACGGCTTCGACGCCATGGCGCGGGTGCTCGACCGGGTCGACGGGCGGCGGGACGTGGAGGTGCTGAAGGTCGGGGTGAACACGACCTTTGCGCTGGGCTGGCTGATGCCGCGGCTGGAGCTTTTCCGCGCCGCGCATCCGGAGATCGACCTGCGGGTGTCGACCAACAACAACCGGGTGGAGATCCTGCGCGAGGGGCTCGACATGGCGGTGCGCTTCGGCACCGGCGGCTGGACCGGGCACGATGTGGTGCCGCTGATGGAGGCACCGCTTTCGCCGCTCTGCGCGCCGGGCATGGCGGCGCGGCTGCGTCATCCTTCGGACCTGGGGCAGGTGGTGCTGCTGCGAAGCTACCGCAGCGCGGAATGGCCGGGATGGTTCGCCGCGGCGGACGTGCCCTGTCCGCCGGTGACGGGTCCGGTCTTCGACAGTTCGGTGGCGCTGGCCGAGATGGCGGGGGCGGGCATGGGCGCGGCGCTGCTGCCGGTGGCGATGTTCGCGCGGCAGCTTGCCGAGGGGCGGCTTGCGCAGCCCTTCGGGATTACGGTGCCGGCGGGGCGCTACTACGTCGCCTGGCCCTCGGACCGGGCGGTGAGCCCGGCCATGGCGCGCTTCACGCAGTGGCTGGCGGGGGCGGCGTCAGGGCCTGTGTGACGGTGCGGGGCGCAGGGCGGCAAGGGGGCTCTGCCCCCGCGGCCTGCGGCCGCTCCCCCGGAATATTTCGACCAAGAAGAAGCCGGTGGCGCGGCGCGTCACTTCTGGCCCGGGACGAGGCCGCTGAGCGAAGTGCGGATGATCGCGCGGACCGAGGGGCGGGCCTTGCGGGAGAAGGGCAGGGGGCGGCAGACCTCCATGGCGGCGACGCCCACGCGGGCGGTGAGCGCGCCGTTCACGAGGCCTTCGCCGAAGCGGCGCGAGAGCTTGCCCAGCAGGCCCGAGCCGAGGATGGGCTCGAGCATGTCGTCGCCCACGGCCACGGCGCCGGTGGCGACGAGATGGCTCATCACGGCGCGGGCGAGGCGCATGCTGCCCAGCGTGCCGGAACGGCCGCCGTAGATCTCGCCGATGCGGCGGATCATGCGGAGGTTGGCGCTGAAGGCCGCGACCACGTCGGCGAGCGCGAGGGGCACGAGGGCGGTGACGGTGGCCACCTGCCGGGCCGCGGCCTCGACCTCGCGCCGGGCAGCAGCGTCCAGTGGCGCGAGGAGGGCGTCCTCGGAGAGGTGGATCAGGCCCTCGGCATCGAAGATGTCGTCCTGGCGTTCCTTCAGGCGTTCGCGGCCCCAGCGGGTGTCCTCGCGCCCGCTGTAGAGGTCGTGCAGGCGGGCGGTGAGGTCGCGCGCGCCCTTGAGGTCGGCCTCGGCCAGGACGCGGGTGGCGTCGCGGTGCAGGCGGTCGACGCGGGCGAGGCGGTAGAAGACGGCCACTTCCTTGATGGCGATGAGCAGCACCACCAGCACGAAGAGCGCGATGAGCGCGGTGACGCCCCAGCCGAGGATCTCGTTGCGCTGGATCAGCGAGGTGGCCAGGGTCCAGGCGCCGAGCGACAGCAGCGTGGTGACCAGAGCGCCCAGCAGCCGCCAGAACCAGCGGGCGAGCCGCGAGGGCCGGCGCGCGGTGAGCGCGGCGACGGTGGCCATGGCCTGTCCGCGCGGCGGCGGCGCCACGTCGTCGTCGGGGATGGGCGGCGCCTCGTCGGGGCGGGGGGCGGCGCTGTCTTCGTCGAGATCGATCAGGACGGGGCCCCGGCGTTCGCTGGTGCTCATGCGGGGGTCCTTTCCCAGAGAAGGCGGATGTCGGGCAGGCCTTCGTCGTTGTCGCCCGTGGTGCGGGTCACTTCGCGAAAGCCGTGGGTGTCGTAGAAGCGGCGGGCGCCCTCGTTGGCGACGAAGGTCCAGAGCAGGAGGCGCGGGCTGCGGGCCTTGGCGTCCTCGATCAGCGCGCGGCCGATGCCCTGCCCGCGGGCGGGGGCGGTGAGGTAGAGGGCCTGTATGTCCTCGCGGTCGCGGGCGAGGAAGCCCTGCACGCCATCGGTCTCGGCCACGGTGACCCAGCCGCGCGCGATGAGGTCACCGGCATGGGCGAGATCCTCGGCCCTGGTGTGGATGCGGGGCATCCAGGGGGTGTCGTCGACGAACTCCGACAGGATGGCGCCGACGGCGCCGGCGTCGGTGGGCGTGGCGGGGCGCAGGGTGAGGCTCACAGCCGGTCCCCCATCAGGAACTGCGCCGCGCGATCGAGGCGGATGTGGGGCGGGCCGTCGCCGGGTTTGAGGCTGAGCGGCTGCGGCTCAAAATTCATGATCCGGTAGTCGCCGCCGAGCCAGTCGGCCTCGCCCTGCCGCGCGGGGTTCAGGAGCGCGTTCGGGTCCGAGGGCAGGTCGCCGGGGTAGAAGGCGGCGCGTTTGCCGCCCTGGAGCGTGCCGCGCACCACGTCGAGGTCGGCGCCGTCGTGGCGCACGGTGTCCTCGGTCGTGGCGCGGAGGGCTGCCAGCGACATGGCCTGCGTCTGGGCGCCGGCAAAGCTCGCGCGGTCGCGGGCGTCGCGCATGAGCGCCTCCATGATGGCGGTCAGGCGCGGGTGCTGGCTGTGGTGCAGGTGGTCGGCCTTGGTGGCGGCGAAGAGGATGCGTTCCACCCGCTTGCCCATGAGCAGCTGGCTGAGGAAGGCGTTGCGCCCGGGCCGGAAGGCCGAGAGGATCTCGGCCATGGTGCGGCGCAGGTCCTCGACCGCGCGGGGGCCGGCGTGGATCGCGCCGAGCGCGTCCACCAGCACCACCTGCCGGTCGATGCGCGAGAAGTGATCGCGGAAGAAGGGGCGTACGACCTGCGACTTGTAGGCGTCGAAGCGGCGTTCCATCTCGCGCCAGAGGCTCTTGCGCGGGGCGCCGTCCTGCGGCGGCAGGGGGGCGAAGGTCAGCACGGGGCTGCCGGCCATTTCGCCGGGCAGCAGGAAGCGCCCCGGGGAACAGTCGGAAAAGCCGGCGTCGCGGGCGGCGTGCAGGCTGCGGGTGTAGGCCTCGGAAAGCTGGCGGGCGCGGGATTCCTCGAAGGGGGCTTTCGCGTCCTCGGCGCGCGCCATCTCGACGAAGGCGGGGCCCTCGGGGCGGTGGTCGAGCCGTCCCAGCATGTCCGCGGACCAGGAGGCGTAGTCCTTGTCCATCAGCCCGAGGTCGAGCAGCCATTCGCCGGGGTAGTCGACGATGTCGATATGGATCACGCGCGGCCCCTTGAGACCGGCGATGAGCCCGGTGGGGCGCACGCGCAGCGAGAGGCGCAGTTCCGACACGGCGCGGGTGCTGTCGGGCCAGTGGGGCGTCCGGGCGGTCAGCGCGCCGAGGTGGGTTTCGTAATCGAAGCGCGGGATGGTGTCGTCGGGCTGCGGCTGCAGGTAGGCCGTGAGGATGCGGCCCTCCGTCTGGGCGGCAAGCTGGGACATGCGCCCGCGGTCGAGCATGTTGGCCACAAGGGAGGTGATGAAGACCGTCTTGCCCGCGCGCGACAGGCCCGTGACCCCGAGCCGGATCACCGGCTCGAAGAAGGTTTCGCTGACGGTGCCGGTGACGGTCTCCACGCCGCGGGTGAGCGTGTCGGCAAGCGTTCCGATGACCAAATGTCGTCCCCTTGTTCCCTTGAAGGGGGAAGATAGGGGTTCGGTGCGGTGGTGGCCAGAGGGGCAGGCCCCTCTGGCCACGGGTCAATCGGGAAGGCGGACCGTGAGTTCGAGTTCCAGTTGCAGATCCGGCGCCGCGAGAGAGGCGACGCCCACCCCGGTGAGCGAGGGCTGCGCGCCGTCGAAAAGGTCGAGGAGGGCGGGCATGACCTGCGCCTGACGGTCCGGGGTGAGGTCGACCAGATAGGCCCGGGCCATGACGATATCCCGCCCGCCGGCGCCGATGGCATCGAGTGCGGCGCGTGCATTCGCTGTGACGAGCTGTGCCTGCTCGGCAAGGGTGCCGGGGGTGGCGCTGCCTTCGCGGGTCCAGGCGACCTGGCCCGAGATGAAGGCGAGACGGCCGGGCTCGGTCACGCTGATTTGGGAATACCCCACTGCGCCGGCGTCGGGGAGTGTTTCGGGGTTGAGGTGGGTGATGGTCATGTCTGTCCCTCGGGTTCGTGTCACTGCAGGAAATCTGGGGGCGCCATTGGGGAATGTGCGTCGCCATTTCCGGGAACCTGATGCTACAGGTGCCGGCAGGCTAATCGGGGGGCGGGCAATGGACGGGGCGAACCTGGGCGACATGCGGATCTTCGTGGCGGTGGCCGAAGCCGGCAGCTTTGCCGCGGGTGGCAAGGCCGGGGGCCTGTCGCGGTCGGCGGCGGGCAAGGCGGTAGCACGACTGGAAGCGCGGCTGGGCGTGCGTCTCTTGAGCCGGACCACCCGGCGGCTCAGTCTGACCGAAGAGGGCCGGGTCTATCTCGACGAGGTGCGGCAAGCCCTGCAGGCAGTCGAGCGCGCCGAGGCCAGCGTGGCCCGGGGCGCGGGGCGACCGCGCGGGGTGCTGCGGCTGACGGTGCCGGATGCCTACGGGCGCCGGGTGCTGCTGCCACTGGTGGCCGACTACATGGCGCAATGGCCCGAGGTGCAGGTCGAGATGAGCTTTGGCGACCGGGTGAGCGATCTGGTGGGGGAGGGCTTCGACCTTGCGGTGCGGCTGGGCGTGACAACGCCGAACGCGGGGCTGGTCATGCGTCGTGTGGCGAGTTTTGCGCCGCTGCTTTGCGCGTCGCCGGAGTATCTCGCCACGCGGGGTGCGCCGGAGGCGCCCGGGTCGCTTGAAGGTCACGACGCGTTGCATTTTGCCAGCGCGGGAACGCGGCAGGCGTGGCGATACCGCGACGCTGAAGGGGTCTGGCAGCCGTTGGCAGGCAAAAGCCGACTGCGCCTCGACAGTGCCGAGGCGCTGCGCGAGGCGGCCCTGGCAGGGCGCGGCGTCGCGCTGCTGCCGGATTTCCTTGTCTCGGCGGATATCGCATCGGGGCACCTGCGTCAGGTGCTGCCGGCGCTGGACCTCGGCACGGTACCCGTCGTGACGCTCTATCCCGAGCGCCGCATGCTGGAGCCGCGGGTGCGGCGGTTCATCGACCTCATGGCAGAGCGCTTACCGGGGCTGAAGGGCTAGGCCCATGGATTGCGCGGCGCGGCAAGGCGGGCTAGATCGCGCGCCATGCCAAGATACGCTCTTCTCGTGGAATATGACGGCACGCCGTTCTCTGGCTGGCAGCGGCAGGCGGATCAGCCCTCGGTGCAGGGGGCGATCGAAGCCGCGCTCGCCAGGCTGGAAAAGCGCGACCACACCATCGCCGCCGCCGGGCGGACGGATGCGGGCGTGCACGCGCGCGGGCAGGTGGCGCATTGCGATCTGGAGAAGGACTGGACGCCCTTCCGGCTGTCCGAGGCGCTGAACTACCACCTGAAGCCCGCGCCGGTGGCCATCCGCGATTGCGCCCTGGTGTCAGAGGACTGGCACGCGCGCTTCTCGGCGGTGGAGCGGCGGTATCTTTATCGCGTTCTGGTGCGGCGGGCGCCGCCGACACTGGAAAAGCGGCAGGTCTGGCGGGTGCCGCACGATCTCGACATCGAGGCCATGCGCGAAGGTGCTGCGCATCTGCTTGGGCACCACGATTTCACGACCTTCCGGTCGTCGATCTGCCAGGCGAAGTCGCCGGTCAAGACCATGGACGAGGTGACGCTGACCGAGGTGGAGGGCTTTGCCGGGCGCGAGATCCACGTCTTCCTGCGGGCGCGGTCCTTCCTGCACAACCAGGTGCGTTCCATCGTCGGCACGCTGGAGCGGGTGGGGGCCGGGGCCTGGGCGCCGGTGGACGTGAAGCACGCGCTGGAGGCGAAAAGCCGCGCCGCCTGCGGGCCGGTCTGCCCGCCGGACGGGCTGGCGCTCATGGGCGTCGGATATCGCGAAAGAGTTTTCGGCACATAGATCCGGCGCGGTCCCATGTGGCGAAAGCAACCTTGCTGCTGTCGCCGGCAGGCCGGGGCCGCCGAGGCGGGCATACGCTTTGTTAAAGGAATTTCCCTAGACCGACCGGAATTGTGTTCCACGCCCGGTCATATTGGCGGGTCCCAGGGAAAGGGACTTACGATGAAGATCAGACTTCGAGTGGTGATGCTTCTTGTGATTGCTCCGCTGGGCATCCTCGCGAGTGTTCTGGTCTACGACAAGGTTCAGCGGCTGAGCGATATCATGCAGCGGACCACGGTGATGTCGGCCAAGATCGAGGAAAGCAAGGCCGTCAGCGGCCTTGTGCACGAGTTGCAAAAGGAACGCGGCTATTCCGCGGGCTTCATCTCGTCCAACGGAAGAAACTTTTCGCAAGAGCTTCCGGCCCAGCGTGACGCCACGCGCGCTGCGCTTGCAACTTTTGAAAGCGCGTTGGATCTGTTGGCGGAGTCGCGTCCCGACGCCGCGGGGTTGGCAGCCGAGCGTCTCGGAATGCTCGACGACATGCGCGCATCCGTCGATGCCTTCGGCCTGACCGTGCCGGAGATGGCAGGGTTTTACACCGGCACCATCGACGCGCTGATCGATTTGTCCCGACCGCGTGTGAACGTGTCGTTCGACGGGCGTCTTCTTGCGCTGCTCGATGCCCGTGCCATGGTGGCCGAAGCCAAAGAAAGTGGCGGTCTCGAGCGCGCGATGGGGGCCACGGGACTGGGCGGAGGTTTTACGCTGCCCGTGCATGATCGCTTCGTGTCTCTGGGGGCCGTTGCCGGTGCGATGCTGCACGAAGTCGCCGATATCCTGGAGAATCGCGCATGGCTTGAGGCGCTGCAGCAGACGGAACAGTTCGTTGCACTGACCGCGGCGCGCCGCCAGATCGTCGACGGGTTCATGAGCAAGGACTACGGCGGCCTGACTGCGCCGCAGTGGTTTGTGATCTCGACGAACTGGATCGACCTGTTGCGCGATGAAGAGCTTGCCATCGACGCACGCGCCTCGGCACTGGCGGGGGAGATCGAGGCGCAGGCGCGACAGGCCTATGAGCGGCAGCTTTGGATCGGAGTCGCGGTGACCGTGGGCGCCCTGCTGTTCACGCTCATGGCGTTCGAGTCGATGATCCGGCGGATCAAAGCGATGATCGATGTCGTCAATGGATTTGCCAAGGGCGAATTCGATGTTCACGTCCACGGTATCGAGGGTCGGGACGAATTGAGTCGCATGGCCTCGGCCATCTACCATTTCAAGCAGGAAACCATGGCGATGCGGCGTGAGGCTCTCAGCCTTGAAGAAAGTCAAAAAACTATTCGAGAGCAGCAGGATCACGTCGTCGGGCAACTGCGCGGCGGGCTGGGGCAATTGGCGCGGGGGCATCTGACTGTGGAATTCACCGATGCCTTTCCCGACGAGTACGAGGGGCTGCGCAACGATTTCAACACGACCGCCGCCAAGCTGCGCGACACCTTGACGGAGGTGGTCGAAGCATCGCGCCGGATCCGCCAGAGCGCGGACGAAATCAGCAGTGGGGCGGATGTGCTGTCCACCCGCGCAGTCTCACAGGCCGCGACTCTCGAGCAAACGGCCGCCGCCCTCGAACAGATGACGGCCGGCGTGAAATCCGCCGCAGAGGGCGCACGCAGTGCCGAAGCCACCACGGCAGAGGCCCAGAAAGAGGCGCGCGAAAGCGGCGCCGTGGTGCAGAGCGCAGTCAATGCCATGTCGAATATCGAGGAATCCTCGGCCCAGATTACCCAGATCATCGGTGTGATCGACGACATCGCGTTCCAGACCAATCTGTTGTCATTGAACGCCGGGGTCGAGGCCGCCCGCGCGGGAGAGGCAGGACGGGGTTTCGCCGTCGTCGCCTCCGAGGTGCGTGCCCTCGCGCAGCGCACCTCCGAGGCCGCCATGGAAATCAAGACCCTGATCCGCGAGAGCGAGACCTACGTCGAAGACGGCGTCAGTCTGGTCAACCGCGCAGGTCAGGCCTTGGAAAGCATCGTTGGACGCGTTCACGATATCTCCAAACTGGTCAGCGGTATTGCCCAAGGTGCAGCGGAACAGGCCAGCGGTCTGGGTGAGATCAACAGCGGTGTCGGTCAGCTTGATGAGGTTACGCAGCAGAATGCCGCGATGGCACAACATTCCGCCTCGACCAGCCATGTGCTGAACGGGGACGCAGCAAGGCTGGAGGACCTCGTCAATCAATTTCAGCTGTCGCGAGCCGCCCTCGGGCACCAATCGTCCCGCGCCGCCTAGCGAGTATGGTCGGTCTCAGGGCGTTCAAGCTGTTCAGTTCGCCGCCTGCAGTGCCTTCGCGCGCTCCGCCAATGCCGAGAAATGGTCATTTAGCCTCTCTGGCAACTCAGCACTTTCCGGCAGCGGCGGTTCTGCGGCGGTGCTCGGCTCGAGCCGCAGACGGGGCGGCGACGAGGGCACGCGAACAACTTCTGCGCCGGCATGTGGCCCCAGCCGCGCGTAGGACAGCGCCAGATCGGTGTCATCGGGGTTTAGCGTCAACTCGACGGGCCCCGAAACTGCGCTTGAGGCGCGCTGCAAGTCTGCCAGTACGAGGGGGAGCCGAACGATTGGACTGTCCTCGGCATCGGCCAGTGCCCGTATGACCGCATTTGGGTCGCCGCCTTCGGCGAGATGCCACAGGACCGCCTTTCCGAAGAGCTCAGCGTCATGCGGCTCAAATCCCGCCCCTCGTGCGGCAAGCGCGGCAAGTTCCGTGATATGTGCGGCAGTCTCGGTCATGGTCTGCATCTGCCAGGTCGTTTTGCATTACGGTTGCGCGAAATGCTCTCATCTTAAACGCGCAAATAGGGAACGACCCGGGTGCTTCAGGGTTCCCGCAACCGGCTCAGCCGCGCCCGCGGTAAGGTGCCACACCGGTTTCGGGGATCCAGACGCCGTCGGGGGCGGGGCCGGTCTGGTAGAAGACGTCGATGGGGATGCCGCCGCGCGGATACCAGTAGCCGCCGATGCGCAGCCATTTCGGCGCCAGCAACTCGGTCAGCCGCCGCGCGATGGAAATGGTGCAGTCCTCGTGAAAGGCGCCGTGGTTGCGGAACGATGTCAAGTAGAGCTTGAGCGACTTGCTCTCCACCAGCCAGTCGCCGGGCAGGTAGTCGAGCACCAGATGCGCAAAATCCGGCTGGCCGGTCATGGGGCAGAGCGAGGTGAACTCGGGTGCTGTGAAGCGCACGCAGTAGTCCACGTCGGCCTGCGGGTTCGGCACCCGTTCGAGCCGCGCCTCTTCGGGGGATTGCGGCTGGGGCGTGTCCCGGCCGAGCTGTTCGAGGCCGGAGTAGATGTCGTCGCTCATGGCGTCTCCTTCGCAGGGGTGAAATTTGCAGGGGCGAATTTCCCGCTTGCCTTTGCGGCAGGTCGGTGTAGGGAAGGGCGCATGACACAGGGTCCCTTCATCCGACGAGCCTGATCTCGCATCTCCGTCCGCGCAACTTGCGCGTGGCGCCCGAAGGCCTGTGCCATACTCCCTGAAAACTTGACAGCCCCCCGTGCCCTTGGCACCCATTGGGCTTCCATTTCCCGAGGATAGCGACATGATCCCCTCCGTTCTGCCCACTTATTCCCGCGCCCCGCTCCGGTTCGAGAGCGGCGAAGGCAGCTGGCTGATCGAGGCGGACGGACGACGTTTCCTGGACATGGGCGCGGGCATCGCGGTGAACGCGCTCGGCCACGCCCACCCGGCGCTGGTCAAGGCGCTGACGGATCAGGCGAGCAAGCTCTGGCATGTCTCGAACCTCTACGAGATCCCGCAGCAGCAGGCGCTGGCCGACAAGCTGGTCGGGGCCACCTTCGCGGACACGGTCTTCTTCACCAACTCCGGCACTGAAAGTGCCGAGCTGGCGATCAAGATGGCCCGCAAGTACTGGTACGAGAAGGGTCAGCCGGAAAAGACCGGCATCGTGACCTCCTCGGGCAGCTTCCACGGCCGCTCCAACGGCGCCATCGCGGCGGCGGGCTCGGAGAAAATGACCAAGGGCTTCGGTCCGCTGCTGCCGGGCTTCCACCACGTGGAATGGGGCGACACCGAGGGCCTGCACGCCGCCATCGACGACACGGTCGGCGCCATCATGGTCGAACCGGTTCAGGGCGAGGGTGGCATCCGGGTGATGCCCGATGCCGAGCTCAAGGCCATGCGCGCGCTCTGCGACGAGAAGGGCCTGCTGCTGGTGCTCGACGAGGTACAGTGCGGCATGGGCCGGACGGGTCGGCTCTTCGCGCATGAATGGGCAGGCATCACGCCCGACATCATGATGGTGGCCAAGGGCATCGGCGGCGGCTTCCCGCTGGGCGCCGTGCTGGCCACGGCCGAGGCCGCTTCGGGCATGACCGCGGGCACGCATGGCTCCACCTATGGCGGCAACCCGCTGGGTTGTGCGGTGGGCTGCGCGGTCATGGATCACGTGGCCGAGCCTGCCTTCCTCGAGGAGGTCTCGCGCAAGGCGGGCTTCCTGCGCCAGAAACTCGAAGGGCTCGTCGCCGCGCATCCCGACATCTTCGAAGAGGTGCGCGGCCTCGGCCTGATGATGGGCCTCAAGTGCCGCGTGGCGCCCGCCGACGTCGTGAAGGCCGGCTATGCCGCCGAGCTGATCACCGTGCCCGCCGCCGACAACGTGGTGCGCCTGCTGCCGCCGCTGACCATCTCCGAGGACGAGCTCGCCGAGGCCGTGACCCGCCTCGAAACCGCCGCCACGGCGCTGGAGCGCGAACCCGCCTGAGGCTTCTTCTTGGCTCAAATATTCCGGGGGAGTCGCGGCGCAGCCGCGGCGGGGGCAGAGCCCCCTCTTCGCGGGGTCCCGAAGGGGCCCGCCCCCCGCTCAGACGAAAAGAAAAACAGATGAACCATTTCCTCGACATCCATAAGACACCCAAGGACGAGCTCCGGGCCATCCTCGACAGCGCGCGGACCATGAAGGACACGCGCAACGGCCGTCCCAAGGCCGCGCCCGACGACGATCAGCCGCTGGCGGGCCGCATGGTGGCCCTGATCTTCGAGAAACCCTCGACCCGGACCCGGGTGAGCTTCGACGTGGGCGTGCGCCAGATGGGCGGGCAGAGCATGGTGCTCTCGGGCAGCGAGATGCAGCTCGGCCACGGCGAGACCATCGCCGACACCGCCCGCGTGCTGTCGCGCTACGTGGATCTCATCATGATCCGGACCTTCGACGAAAGCGTGCTCGAGGAGATGGCGGAATACGCCACGGTGCCGGTGATCAACGGGCTGACCGACCGCACCCACCCCTGCCAGATCATGGCGGACCTGCTGACTTTCGAGGAGCACCGCGGACCCATCAAAGGCAAGAAGGTGGTCTGGTCGGGCGACGGCAACAACGTCTGCTCGTCCTTCCTGCATGCCGCCGGGCAGTTCGGTTTCGACTTCACCTTCACCGGCCCGGTGCAGCTTGATCCCGAGATGGAGTTCGTGGGCTGGGCGCGGAACCAGGGTGTCAATGTCACCATCGAGCGCGACGCGGCCAAGGCCGTCGAGGGCGCGGACCTGATCGTCACCGATACCTGGGTCTCGATGCATGACGCGCAGAGCGCCAAGGAGCGCCGCCACAACATGCTGCGGCCCTACCAGGTGAACGCCAGGCTCATGGCGCAGGCCAAGCCCGATGCGCTTTTCATGCACTGCCTGCCAGCGCATCGCGAGGAAGAGGTGACCTCGGAGGTCATGGACGGGCCGAACTCGGTCGTCTGGGACGAGGCCGAGAACCGCCTGCACGCGCAGAAGGCCGTCATGCGCTGGTGTCTCGGCGTCTGAGGGCGCGCGGAGGGGGCTCTGCCCCCGCCGCGGCTGCGCCGCGACTCCCCCGGAATATTTAGGCCAAGAAGAAGCCTCAGGCGGGCGGCGCCCGGTCGAAGATCATCGAGACCGGTTTGTGATCGCTCGTCATGGCGTATTTCGGCCGGGCTGAGGCGACGATGTGGTGCACCTGATGTTCGACCCGGCCCCCGCCGGGGCGGGCGAGGAAGGCGGCGCGGGTGCCGCGGTGGCTGCGGGTCATGGCTTGTGAGAAGAGGATGTGGTCCAGCAGGATGTGCGGATCGCGGCCCGGGTCGAGGGCGTCCTCGAAATGCACCGACCAGCGTTCGCCATCGGGCGCGTCGAAGAGCGCGTGGTTGAGAAAGCGCCGCGCGAAGAAGACGTCGCCCTGCAGCGCGCCGATGAGGTCGTGGTAGAGGAAGCGGCGTTCGATCCGTTCCTTGCCAGGCCCGTCGTTGAGGTCGCCCAAGACCATGATCGCCGCGTCGGATTGCGCCTCGAAGCGCGCCTCGATGTAGTGGCGGACATCGGCGGCCTCGGTCGAGATCTTGACGCGGGCCTTGATGAGATCCGCCACCAGCCGCGGGTTCATGGCGAAGAAATCGGCGTCGCTGGCCTGCCCCTCGGTCCGGGCGTCGTTGTATTTGCTTTTCAGGTGGCAGCCGATCAGTTCGATCAGGCTGCCGCCGATCTCGGCCTGCAGGACCTGCGGGTGGCGCCAGTGGGCGTGGGTTTCGGGGATGGAGAATTCCAGCCGCGCGTCGCTGTCGCCGGGATCTTCCCACTTTGGGTAGGAGATCTCCCAGCGGCCGGCGCGGTGGGCGCCACCGGAAGCGGCCTCGGTCAGAGCCTGCCAGCGGTCGAGGTGCAGAAGCTGGCCGGTGATGGGGCTTTCTTCCCGGACAAGGAACCAGAGCCACTGGCGGCCGGTGAAGCTGTTGCCGCCCTTCATGCCGTAGGCCGCGTCGTCGCCGCGGGTGATCAGGCGGTAGCCGGGCGCGGTGCGGGCGAAGAACTCGGTGGCGCGCGCCTCGCCGCGCGGGCCTTCGGAGACAAAGAGGATGTCGGCCTCGAGCCGGGCGATTTCCTCGGTCACGGCCTCGGCCCGCGCCTCGGCGTGGCGCCTGCGGGTGGCGTCATCGTCCGAGAGGCGGTCGAGCAGCTTGTCGGCGTGTTCGAGGTTCCAGGAGGTGACCTTCAGGCTTTCCATCGCTTCGGCCCTTGTGCTGTCGGCTCCGGGACAGCCTAGCACGTCGCGGCCCGTGCCCGGAGGCGGGTTTTCCGGACTTCAGCGCCCGCGCGGCTTGGTGCGCAGGGTCGGGTCTGCCTGTGTCGGGTCTTCGGGCCAGGGGTGCTTGGGGTAGCGCGCGCGCATGTCCTTGCGCACATCGGCGTAGGAGCCCGACCAGAAGCCGGGCAGGTCCATGGTGGTCTGCACGGCGCGTCCGGCGGGCGAAAGCAGCGTGACCCGCAGGGGCGTGTCGCCCACCGTCGGGTGGGTGGTCTGGCCGAAGAGCTCCTGCAGGCGCAGCTCGATCTCCGGGTGATCGCCCGAGTAGTCGATGGGGATCTCGCGCCCGAGCGGCGTGGTGAAGCGCCCCGGCACCATCCGGTCGAGCGCCTGCATCTGGCCGTAGTCGATGCGCGCGCGCAGGGCGGGCAGGGCGTCGAAGCGTTTCCAGTCGGCGGCGCTGCGCAGGCCCGCGAGGAAGGGCAGGAGCCAGTCCTCGAGCGTCTCTATCAGCGTCTCGTCGTCCATGGGCGGCAGGTCGAGCCCGGCGTCGCGGCCGATGTCGACGCGCGCGCGAAGTCGCAGCGCGGCGGGTGAAAGGTTGAGGCCCAGTTCGCGGATGCCGTCGAGCATGGCGCGGGCCACGATGTCGTCCGGGGCGTCCTTCCAGATGCGGTCGTCGAGGGCGATGGCGCCGAAGCGCTCCTGCTGGCGGGCGCTCACGCGGCGGTCGCGGCGGGACCATTCACAGATGTCGTGCCAGGCGATCTGGCTTGCGAAGAGCTCGCGCAGCTCGCCCTCGGAGAGAGGGATGCACTGGCGGATGCGGGCCTCGCGCGGGTTGCCGTCGGTGTCGGTGACGACGATCAGGCGCGCCTGGCCCAGCGGATCGGCCTCGGGCAGGACGGCGCCCTTGCCGCCCGAGAGCTGATAGCGCGGCGCGTCGCCCTTGCGGCGCAGCCCGACGCGGTCGGGGTAGGCGAGCGCCGCGTGCTGGGCGGGTGTCAGGCCGGCGTCGGCGGATTTCACCGTGCGGGCAAGGCGTTTGGCCTCGGCATTGATGCGTTTCGCCGCCTGCCGGTTCACGCCGTAGGGATGGCGGTCGTCGAAGCGGTTGGGATCGTTGATGGCCTCGAGCCGCAGCGTGAGGTCTGTGGGCGCATTTGTGAGCGGATCGCGATCGGACAAGAGCGCGGCCAGATCGGCGGCATCCGGGCCCGCCACGGCGCACATGTGGGCAAGGCGCGGATGGAGCGGCAGGCCGGCCAGCGCGCGGCCGTGATCGGTGATGCGGTGGTCGGCGTCGAGCGCGCCGAGCATGGTGAGCAGGGCCTGCGCCTCGGCATAGGCGCCCTCGGGCGGCGGCGTGAGGAAGGGCAGCTGGTCGGGGGCGGCACCCCAGGCGGCCAGTTCCAGGGCGAGACCCGCGAGGTCTGCGGCCTCGATCTCGGCCGGGGGATAGGCCTGCAGCGCGCCTTCCTCGCCCTTCGACCAGAGGCGGTAGGCGGTGCCGGGGGCGACGCGGCCGGCGCGGCCCGCACGCTGGGTGGCCTCGGCACGGGTGACCTTTTCGGTGATCAGCCGCGACATGCCAGAGCCGGGGTCGAAGCGCGCGCGGCGGGCGCGACCGCCGTCGACGACCACGCGGATGTCCTCGATCGTCAGCGAGGTTTCGGCGATGGAGGTGGCGAGCACCAGCTTGCGGCCGGTCTTTTCCGGGCGGACGGCGGCCTGCTGGTCGGCGAAGGGGAGCGCGCCGTAGAGCGGGCGGAGCTGCACGTCCCTGGGCAGGCGGTTCTGCAGGGCGGAAGCGGTGCGGCGGATCTCGCCCTCGCCGGGGAGGAAGGCGAGGACACCGCCCTCGGTCTCCTGCAGGGCGGTGTGGATGAGGTCGGCCATGGCCTGCTCGAACCGCGTGCCCTTGCGCAGCGGCTGGTCGAGCCAGCGGGTGTCGACGGGGTAGCTGCGGCCCTCGGAGGTCACGCTGGGGGCCTCCATGAGATCGGCCACGGGGCCGGCGTCGAGGGTGGCGGACATGGCGAGAAGGATCAGGTCCTCGCGCAGGGCGCCGGCGATCTCGAGGCAGAGGGCAAGGCCGAGGTCGGCGTTGAGGGAACGTTCGTGGAATTCGTCGAAAAGGACGGCGCCGATGCCGGTGAGTTCAGCGTCGGACTGGATCATGCGCGTGAGGATGCCCTCGGTGACCACCTCGATCCGGGTGCCTTTCGAGACCTTCGATTCGCCCCGGATGCGGTAGCCGACGGTCTGGCCGGGGCTTTCGCCCAGGGTTTCGGCCATGCGGGCGGCGGCGGCGCGGGCGGCGAGACGGCGGGGCTCCAGCATGAGGATGCGGCCCGTGACGAGGCCTGCGTCGAGCATGGCCAGCGGCACGCGGGTGGTCTTGCCGGCGCCGGGGGGCGCCTGCAGGACGGCGCGGCCCCGGGATTTCAGGGCGGCGAGAAGCTCGGGCAGGGCGTCTTCGATGGGCAGTCGCGTCATGGGCCGGGTTATGGACCGGGGCGGGCCGATGGGAAAGCGGGGAGGGTGCCCCGCGCCGGGACAAATTTGCGGGTATGGAATTTCAACAGGTTACAGAGGCGGTTTAACCGTCTGTCAGGAATGTCGCGGATCCGGTCCCGTCCGAGGTCTTTCCGTTTCCGGCCTTTTGGGGAACTGGGGCCGCGGCCGCAGGCGCAGCCCCAGGAAGTTCGGGTTCGGATTGCATGGCCCCGCCTGTCAGTCGGCGACTTCCAGAGACCGGGGCGCGCTGGACGGTTCCGGTCCGAGCTGGGGCCAGAGGTCGACGATCCAGATCAGGAGGAGATCCGAGGCGACCCCGACCGCGAAGTCCCTGAGCAGGTTTGCCGGGGGCTCTTCCTTTGCGGGGCGGGCTCGGGGGTTGTGATGGAGACCACGACGATCTGGCCGTGGACCGGGGAGACGCCCTGACTGCGCTCCACGAGGTCCTTCAGCGTGATGTCGCGGGTTATGTATCGGTCGGTCTCAGCATTGCTCACCACATTCCCCCCTGAACCGGGATCGCTCGAGGTGCCCGAAGGCCCTTTCCGCGGTCTCTTCGATGGGACTACCGAACAATGTTTCAGGCTCTTTGCTGCCCAGGGTTGAGTTCGCGATAGGTGAAGTCTGCGAGGCTCCTTCCACGCTCCCGGGCGTCTTCGATGCTTCATTCGTCATGGCGGCACCTTCAGAGATGAGCTTGCGATGCACAGAAGATGGCATAAATTAGGCAATAGAACAACTGAAAGTTGCATAGAGGGATGTCGTTAACCTTATTTTAAGAGATCTTCAGAAGATAAATGTTTCTTAATAAATGTTTAGGAGGATCGTGTTCAGAGCGTTTATCTTCTGTACGAGACATTGTTTTGCCGTATTTTGCGAAGACCGCATTGGCCTGAGATCTGCGTAAGACCTGGCCCGCACCCGCGGTCATGGCGCTCCGGACGTCCTGAGTCTGCAACTTTGCCGATAGCTCCCCCTCCCTAGCCCTCCCTCTGGCAGGGGGAGGGGGCAGGTTGCGCGGGCGTTGGGGGACCGCCCGGGGCGGCAGCGGTTTTCGCGCGCGGCACTGGTGCTGCCCGACATGATTTCCGGGCGCTCCGAGCCCCTCACCCTAGCCCTCTCCCCCGAGGGGAGAGGGGACCTGTTGCGCTTGTGGCTTTTGGGGGCCCTAGGCCCTGACCGCGCTTTCGCGGGCGAGCAGGGCGACAAGGTCGGCGGCCGGCATGGGGCGGGCGAGGGGCGCGCCCTGGCCCGCCCAGTGCGCGCCGAAGCCAGGCTCGCCGCAGGCGGAGGCTGCGGCATGCAGCGCCTTCGCGGCATCGTAGGCGATGGGGTAATCTGGTGGGGCGATCCCGGCCAGATGCGGAGCGAGGGCGGTGAAGCGGCTGGCCAGCGTGCGCGCGGGGCGGCCCGAGAGCAGCGCTGTCAGTTGCGTGGCCTGGCCTGCGGGGCCGGTCAGGGCGGCGCGGTGGGCCTCGGACGCGCTCGATTCGGGACAGGCGATGAAGGCGGTGCCGAGCTGGGCCGCATGCGCTCCGAGGGCGAGCGCCGCGCGGATGCCCGCGCCGTCCATGATACCGCCCGCGGCGATCACGGGCACCGAGAGATGCGTGACCAGCAGACGGGTGAGGGCCAGCGTGCCAAGGCCCGCATCGGGGCCCGCCGGGTCGAAGATGCCCCTATGGCCGCCGGCCTCGACCCCCTGGGCAATGACGGCATCCATGCCGGCGGCCTCGCAGGCGCGGGCCTCGGCGAGGCTGGTGGCGCTGGCCCAAAGGCGGATGCCGGCGGCCTTGAGCGCGACGACCGCCGCATCTGGCGGCAGGCCGAAGTGGAAGCTGACCACCGCCGGGCGCAGGTCCAGAAGCATGGCGAGCATCTCCGGGTCCTCGGCAAAGCTGCGGTAGATGACCCGCAAGTGTTCGGGCGGTTCGGCGTCGAACTCGGCGAAGACGGGGCGCAGGCGGTCGAGCCAGTCTGCCTCGCGCGCGGGGTCGACCGCCGGGGCGGCATGGACGAAGAGATTGACGTTGAAGGGCTTGTCGGTGCGGGACCTCAGATCCTCGATCATGTGGCGCGCCGTGGCGGCGTCGCTGGCGCCGAGGCCGAGCGATCCCAACGCGCCTGCGTTGCAGACCGCGGCGGCAAGTGCGGGCGTGGAGACGCCCGCCATCGGGGCCTGGATGATGGGGTGGGCGAGATTCAGGCTGTCGGGCATGGGGGCTCCTGCCTTGGTCAGTGCCATGGTGAGACCAGATCGCCCCGGACCTGGCAAGGTCGGGGCCGTTGTGCCTGGCGCCGGGGCGGGGCAGGCTGGGGTTTCCTGACGGGAGAGACATGATGGACCGGGTGACGGGTGGATGCCTTTGCGGGGCAGTGCGGATCGAGGCTGTGGGGCGACCGGACAGGGTGGGGCTCTGCCATTGCTTTGATTGCCGCAAGCACCATGGGGCGCCGTTCTTTGCGGCGGCGGTGTTTGCGGAGGATGCGGTGATTGTGGTCGGAGAGGTCGGCAGCTATCGGGGGAGGGCGTTTTGTCCGGTCTGCGGGTCTTCGGTCTTTTCGCGCAGCGAGGGCGAGGTGGAGGTGCATCTGGGTGCGCTGGACGAGGTGGGCGTGTTCGTGCCGGACTACGAGCTCTGGACGGAGCGGCGGGAGCCCTGGTTGCCGGTCTTCCCGGGGATGAAGGGGTATGCGCGGGACCGGTAGAGCGGGCGCAAGACAGGGCTTCGTGCGACGGGCGGGCGCCGGACCGTGGTGTGGCGCCGCGACCTGCGAGGTAGGCGCTTTATGCCGGCCAAGCCCGGATGAGCTGCGAACGCTGCTCTGCAATGGCAAAAGCGCCAGACCGCGCGGACGGTCCGGCGCTCGCCCGGCGGGGCTAAAGCCCC
>CAYNKL010000009.1:0-53438 GCA_964397775.1 uncultured Rhodobacterales bacterium
GCACGAGGATCCAGAGCACGGCGATGATCGGCGCCAGGATCGGCAGCAGGGCGAGCGCAAGGATCAGATCGAAGACCCGCTTGCCAAAGCGGAGGTAGAGCGTCTGGGCCTCGCGGTTGAAGGCGGCCTTGCGTGTCTGGAACGGCGCCGCCGTCAGGTTCGCGGCCTCGGTCGCATCTATGAATCTCACTGTCGGCTCTCCCGGAACATCGGAGATAACGGCCCGGCGCGGGCCGCATGGTGTCATGGGCGTGCGATCGCTGCGGAGGGCTTTTTGGCGTGCACGGTTAATCGCCAGTTAACTCTACCGTGCCGAGATGACAGTCTGATGGAAGCCGCGTCTTTTGTTGGTGGGCTGTCCAAGAGAGGTCACTCGCGATCTGATGGGCTTCACTCTGCTGCATGTGAATCTTAAATTAATTGATGATATCAAAGTCTTGTGATGTTTTCTTCGCTTTCCGGATTGCGCGCCGCACGGGCGGCGGCGAGGTCCTGTCAGTATCGGCAGAATGTCGCGTACCGTGATTTTCTGTGCGACAACGATCAGTTCAAGAGCGCTTCTTGCACTCGCCTTCTGATTGCAGTCGTCCTGTTGACTTTCGGCCATTGGGGTCGTGGCGGGCGATAGGTCGCGCTATCACCCGCCGGGAACCAACATCGAGACCGATACAACTTTTACCCAAGTTCCTAGGATAACGTTAACGACATCTTAACCTTTTGCAAGGTGGCGGGACGCGACGGAACTGCATGCACCGCGTGTGCTTGCGAATTGGCCACAGGAACAGAGGATGCCTTGATCGCGCCCAGGTTGCAGATCGGGCCTGCGCTTGACCATGGCTGCGGGCCGGGGCACCTCTGGCTGCGCAAGAAGGGGGATTTGTCATGATCAGATCGGAAGCAGGCGGCACGTGGCCCAAAGCGGTGCTCGGAGCGGGCTCATGAGCGGTGATACCCCGGTCACGGCGCAGCTGCGCGGGCTTTTCGACATTGCCGTGGCCGCGGCCGATCCCATGCGCTGCGTGCCCGCCGCCCTGCCGCTGCGCCCCGAGGGCCGCGTGGTCATTGTCGGCGCCGGCAAGGCGAGCGCCCGTATGGCCGAGGCGGTGGAAAGCGCCTGGGGCCCCTGCGAGGGGCTGGTCATCACGCGCTACGGCTATGGCCGCCCCTGCGCGGGGATCGAGATCGTTGAGGCCGCGCACCCGGTGCCGGACGCGGCAGGGGCCGCCGCGACCGCGCGGATGCTGGATCTGCTGCACGGGCTGGGCGAGGGGGACCTCGTGGTGGCGCTGATCTCGGGCGGGGCCTCGGCGCTGCTGGTGTCCCCGGCGGGCGAGATCACGCTGGAGGAAAAGCAGGCGGTGAACGCTGCGCTTCTGGCCAGCGGCGCGCCGATCACGCAGATGAACACCGTGCGCAAGCACCTGAGCCGCGTGAAGGGCGGCCAGCTTGCCGCCGCGGCGCACCCCGCGAAGATGGCAAGCCTCGTGATCTCGGACGTGGCGGGGGATGATCCGGCCTTCATCGCCTCGGGCCCCACGGTGGGGGATGCCAGCACGCCCGAGGATGCGCGCGCGATCCTGACCCGCTGGGGGATCGAGATTCCGGCCTCGGTCGACGCGGTTCTGAACGGCCCGCGAGCGGTGCTGACGCCCGGCGATGACCGGCTTTCGTCCTGCGACACGCAGGTGATTGCCGCGCCGTCGCAATCACTGGAAGCGGCGGCCGAGGCGGCGCGCGCGCAGGGCTTCGAGGTGGAGATCCTGGGCGACGCCATCGAGGGCGAGGCCCGCGAGGTGGCCGCCGAACAGGCCGATCTGGCGCTGGCGCGGCAGGCTGCGCGCAAGGCGGGCGATCCGCCGCTTCTGCTGCTGTCGGGCGGCGAATGCACGGTGACGCGGCGCGGCGACGGGATCGGCGGGCCCAATGCGGAATACGCGCTGGCGCTAGCCGTGGCGCTGAAGGGCGCGCCGGGCATCCACGCCGTTGCCGGGGACACCGACGGCGTGGACGGCGCCGCCGAGGTGGCGGGCGCGCTGGTCTCGCCCGACACGCTGGACAAGGCGCGCGCGGCGGGCATCTCGCCCGAGGATGCGCTGGCGGTGAACGACGCCCACGGGTTCTTTGCCGCCATCGGCGATCAGGTCGTCACCGGCCCGACGCTGACCAACGTGAACGACTTTCGCGCGCTGCTGATCGAGGCGGTCTAGACGCCCACGAGCCTGTCGCGGGTTGCGGCGTCGAGCCCCTGCATCGGCCCGGACCACGCGGTGCGCCCGCGTTCCAGGATCACGGCCCGGTCGGCGACCTGCGCCAGTTCGCGCGCCGACTTGTCGATGACCAGCATGGCCATGCCGGTGTCGCGCTTGAGCTGCGTGATCGCCTGCCAGATTTCCTGCCGGACCAGCGGGGCCAGCCCCTCGGTCGCCTCGTCGAGGATCAGCAGGCGCGGGTTGGTCATCAGCGCGCGGCCGATGGCCAGCATCTGCTGTTCCCCGCCCGACAGCGTGGCGGCGCGCTGGGTCTTGCGTTCGCCAAGGCGCGGGAAGAGCCCCGTGACGCGGTCCATGTCCCAGGGTCCGCGCCGGGCGGCGGCGTGCAGGTTTTCCGACACCGTCAGGTCCCGGAAACAGCGCCGCCCCTCGGGGACAAGGCCAAGGCCGAGGCGCGCGGCGGCAAAGCTGGGCAGGCCGCGCAGGTCCTGGCCGTCGAAGGTCAGTGCGCCCTCGGCGGGGATCATGCGGCAGATGGCCTTGACCGTCGTGGTCTTGCCCGTGCCGTTGCGCCCCATGAGCGCGAGGCATTCGCCCGCGCCGATGCTTAGCGTGACGCCAAAAAGCGCCTGGCTTGCGCCGTAGCTGGCGGTAACGTCTTCGAGGCTCAGCAGGCTCATGTCTCGTCCCCCAGGTAGGCGGCGCGCACCTCGGGGTTGGCGCGGATCTCGTCAACGGTGCCGGTCGCGATGACGCGGCCGTAGACCAGCACGCTGATCCGGTCGGCCAGTGCAAAGACCGCGTCCATGTCGTGCTCGACCAGCAGGATGGGCGCCTCGTGGCGCAGGTCGTGCAGCAGGCGGGTCATCCGCGCGCTGCCCTCGGCGCCAAGCCCCGCCATGGGTTCGTCCATGACAAAGGCACGGGGTTGCAGGGTCAGCGCCACGGCGACCTCGAGCTGGCGGCGCTGCCCGTGCGACAGGTCCGCGACGCGGGTGGCGGCGTGGTCCTGCAGGCCGACGCGGGTCAGGGCCTGTTCGGCCCGGTCGCGCAGGGGGCCACGGCGCAGCGCGCGCGAGACGATGCGCCAGGGCGTGCCCGTGGCGCCGATGGCGCCCAGCGTGGCGTTCTGGATCACCGAATGCTCCATCGCCAGCGCCGAGATCTGGAAGGTCCGCGCCAGCCCCCGGCGGGCGCGGGCGGCGGTGCCCTCGCGGGTCACGTCGAGGCCGAGGAACTGCACGGTCCCCGCGTCGGGGGCAAGGCCGCCGCAAAGCTGGGCGATCAACGTCGACTTGCCCGCGCCGTTGGGGCCGATGACGGCGTGGATCTCGCCCTCGCGCAGGTCGAGCGTGATGTCGTCCGACGCCCTGAGCGCCCCGAAGCTTTTCGTGATGCCGCGCGCGGAAAGGATCGGCTCAGGCATCGGTGCGCCTTTCCCCGGCGATCAGCCCGATCAGCCCGCCGCGCGCGAACAGCACCACGGCCAGCAGGATGGCGCCCAGCCAGATCTGCCAGAACTCGGTCAGCCCGCCCAGGTGATGGTCCAGCGCCACGAAGACCGCCGCCCCAACGACCGGCCCGAAGAGCCGTCCGTTGCCGCCGAGGATGACCAGCACCATGATCTCGCCCGACATCTGCCAGCTCAGCATCGTCGGGCTGACGAAGCGGTTGAGATCGGCGAAAAGCGCACCCGACAGGCCCGTGATGGCGCCCGAGAGCGTGAAGGCGGCAAGTTTCAGCCGGGTGGGGTTCAGCCCCACGGCGCGCACCCGCTCGGGCACCTGCCGGGCGGCGTCGAGCGCGAGACCGAAGGGCGAGCGGGCGATGACCGCGTGCAGGGCCAGCGCCAGCAGCAGCACGACAAGGCAGAGCGCGTAGAACTGGATCGGCACCAGCGTGTTCAGCCCCGGAAAGCCGTTGCGCACGTAGATCGGCAGCCCGTCCTCGCCGCCGTAGGGCGCCCAGCCCACGGCGAAGTAGTAAAGCATCTGCCCGAAGGCGAGGGTGATCATGATGAAGTAGACGCCCGAGGTGCGCAGCGACAGCATCCCGATCAGCAGGGCGGCCAGCGCCGAGGCTAGTATCGCTACCAGCCAGATCACCGGCATGGACTTGGTGCCCTCGATCAGGAAAGGCACCTCGATCAGCGGCACGTAGCTTTGCGCGTGCGAGGCGAGGATGCCCATGGCGTAGCCGCCCACGCCGAAAAACGCCGCGTGGCCAAGGCTCACCAGCCCGCCGATCCCCAGCGCGATGTTCAGCCCCACCGCAGCCAGCGCAAGGATCACGGCGCGGGTGGCCAGCGTCACGGTGAAAGGCTCGCCCGCCAGATGCGCGCCCAGCGGCAGCGCGACGAGGCCCGCGACCAGCACCGCGTTCAGGATCGTCTCGCGGCTCATGCAGGGGCTCCGAACAGGCCCGTGGGCCGCCAGATCAGCACCGCACCCATGAGGATGTAGATCGCCATGGAGGCCAGCGACGCGCCCACGGCGGTGGCGCTGGCGGGATCGAGGACAAGCTTGAAGAGCTCGGGCAGGAAGATGCCGCCCAGCGTGTCGGTCAGCCCGACCAGCAGCGCGCCCACCAGCGCGCCCCGGATCGACCCGATGCCGCCGATGACGATGACCACGAAGGCCAGGATCAGCACCGGCTCGCCCATGCCGACCTGCACCGACTGGATCGCGCCCACCAGCGCGCCTGCCAGCCCGGCCAGCGCCGCGCCGAGGGCAAAGACCACCGTGTAGAGCCTCGAGATATCGACGCCGAGTGCTGCGATCATCTCGCGGTCGTTCTCGCCCGCGCGGATCTGGATGCCGATGCGCGTGCGGGTGATCAGCAGGCCCAGCCCCGCCGCCACGAACAGCCCCGCGCCGATCAGCACCAGCCGGTAAAGCGGATAGGCGATGCCGCCGGGCAGGGTGACCGGCCCCGACAGCCAGCCGGGAATGTCGAGGAACAGCGGGAAGGAGCCGAAGATCCAGCGTGTGCCTTCCGAAAATATCAGGATCAGCGCGAAGGTCGCCAGCACCTGGTCGAGGTGGTCGCGCGCGTAGAGCCTTCGGATCACCACGATCTCGACCAGCGCGCCCGCGATGGCGGCCGCGGCCAGCGCCGCGACCAGCGCCAGCAGGAACGACCCCGTCAGCCCCGCCACGGCGGCCGCCGCGAAGGCGCCCACCATGTAGAGCGACCCGTGCGCAAGGTTGATCAGGCCCATCACGCCGAAGATCAGCGTGAGGCCCGCGGCCATGAGAAACAGCATGACGCCGAATTGCAGGCCGTTGAGGACCTGCTCGGCGATCAGGATCGGGGACATCGCGGTACCGTGGTCTTTCGGGCGCCTCTGCACGGGGCGGGGCGCCGCTCCCTCCCCCTGTCAGGGGAGGGCCGGGGAGGGGGTGGATCAGCGCGCGGCGCTTACATCTTGCACTCGTCGACGTAGGCGCTCGAGCGGTCCTCGATGGCGGTGGCGACGATCTTGTTGGTGAAGACGTCGCCCTCCTGCACCACCTCGCGGATATAGAGATCCTGCACGGGGTGGTTGTTGGTGTCGAAGCGGAAATCGCCGCGCACGCTGTCGAAGTCGGCGGCCTTCAGCGCCGCGCGGAAGGCATCGGGATCTTCGGCCGGATCGGCCACGTCGATGGCCGACAGCAGCAGGTTCGCCGTGTCGAAGCCGTAGGCCGCGTAGATCGACGGCAGCCGGTCATAGGCTTCCTCGAAGGCCGCGACGAAGTCGGCATTGGCCGGCACGTCGAGATCCTTGGACCAGTTCGCGCCGTTTTTCACGCCGAGCGCGGCCTCGCCCACGGCCTGAAGGATGCCCTGGTCGAAGGAAAACGCCGGGCCCATCACGGGCAGCTCGACGCCGCTGTTGGAATACTGCTTGAGGAAGGAAATCCCCATGCCGCCCGGCAGGAAGAAGAACACGCTGTCGGCGCCGCTGTCGCGGATCTGGGCGATCTCGGCGGCATAGTCGGTCTGGCCCAGCGTGGTGTAGACCTCGCCCGCCAGATCCCCGCCGTAGAAGCGCTTGAAGCCGTTCAGGCTGTCCTGCCCGGCGGGATAGTTGGGCGCCATGATGAAGGGATTGGTGAAACCCTCGGCCTTGGCATAGGCGCCGGCGGCCTCGTGCAGGTTGTCGTTCTGGTAGCTCACGGCAAAGTAGTTGGGGTTGCAGCCACGGCCCGCCAGCTGCGCGGGCGCGGCGTTGGTCGAGAGGTAGAACTTGCCCTGAGCGGTGGCCGAGGGCACGACCGCCATGGCGAGGTTCGACCAGACGATGCCGGTCAGCACGTCGACCTGTTCGGACTGGATCATCTCGTCGGCGAGCTGCACCGCCACGTCGGGCTTGCGCTGGTCGTCGCCGACGACGACCTCGACATCGTCGCGGTCGGCCATGCCCATGGCGAGCATGAATCCGTCGCGCGTGTCGATGCCGAGCGACGCACCGCCGCCCGAGAGCGTGGTGATCATGCCGACCTTCACCTCGGCAGCGGCCATGCCTGCAACGGCGGTCAGCGCCGTGGTGAGCGCGAGTGTCTTCAGAACCTTCATCGGTCTCTCCCTATCGTCCCCGTGTCGGCGGCTTTTGGCGCCGCCCGTTGTCGGGGCGGAGTTTTGGCCATGTGGGCGCGGATGGCAATGCGGCTTTCGCCCCGTTTCGGGACGGAAGCGACCCGGCGAGGGTGGCCGCCCTGCGCGACGCTCACCTGATGTGCCACGGCGCGGGACAGGGCGCGGGACAAGGCCGCAGGCCGCCGCGCCATCGCCGGGCCCGCCCCCCGGCACGGCGATTGTTCGACGTCGGCGCGTCGCATCGGTTCTTTTCGGAGATTGCTGCCATAAACCGAGGGGTCCGGCCGTCGCGCGCCGTACCGCGACCCGGCGATGGCGCGGCTCCGGCAACCTGTCCGGCCCCTAGGGCCCCGGCGCCTCGCCCACCGGAATCATGTCGACCCGGTGCAGGGTGCTGTGCCCGCCGGACGAGCGTAGCGCGCCCCGGATCGGGGCCACGTCGGAATAGTCGCGCCCGGTGGCCACGGTCACGTGATCGGCGCCCGCGTCGATGTCGTTGGTGGGGTCGACCTGTATCCAGCCGGTTTCCGGCCCGGTCCAGGCCATGACCCAGGCATGCATGGCGTCGGCGCCCTCGAGCCTCGGCCGCCCCGGCGGTGGCGTGGTGCGCAGGAAGCCCGAGACATAGCCCGCCGGGATGCCGAGCGCGCGCAGCGCCGCGATGGCCACATGGCTGATGTCCTGGCAGACGCCCCGGCGGTTGCGAAAGGCGGTGATGGTCTTGGTGGTGACCTCGGTCGCGGTGGGGTCGAAGTCGAATTCCTCGTAAAGCCTGTGCGCCACGGCGCGGATCGCGTCGAGGGTCGAGACGTCGCCGCTGACGCAGTCGCGGGCAAAGGCGGCGATCTCGGGCTCGGCGGGGATGCGCGGCGAGGGGCCGAGGAAATGGTGCGGCGCGCCGGGCGCGATGGAGAACGTGCCCGCCACCTCGGCCGGCAGGCGGCGCAGCGGCACGCTGAGGTCGAGGCTGCGCGCGGGCGCGGTGCGGTTCACCCGCCCCGAGAACAGGAACCGCAGGCGGTCGTGCTTCATCTCGTGGGCGACCTCGGTCATGGGGTTGCCGTAGAAATCCGTCCGGTCCCTGCGCCAGCTTGGCGCGGGATCGGTGTCGACGCTGCCCGACAGAAGCTGCTGGCCCGGCAGGACGCGGGGCATCATCCGCAGCAGGCTACGGCTGGCCTGCGCGGGGTTGGCGTAGCCGTAGACGATCTCGAGGCGGATGTCGTAGAGCATGGCGGCCCCCTAGCCGAAATACTGCGCGGAGATGGCGTCGGACACGGCCGCGATCTCGCCTCGGATGCCGATGAGGCGCTGCGTTGTGATCTCTTCCGGCGTGGCCACCTCGAGCGCCGTGCGCAGTTGCAGGATCGGGCGCGAGGCCATGCCGCGCCGGGCGTGGCGGGTGTCGCGCGCGAGGCGCTGTTCCTCGTCGTGCAGCTCCTCGATCTGGAACAGGATCGCGCGCGGGTTATCGGGGTCGAGCGCCAGCAGGTCGATGACCGTGTTGCGGTTGCTTTCCACCGAATAGCGGCGGCGGTGGGTCATGACGCTGTCGCCCACCTCGACGGCCAGATCGTAGCCGCCCGGCGGCGTGGCGGGATCGACGAAGGCGATCAGCAGGCTCGCGATCTGGTCGGCGCGTTCCACGGCGCGGCCCATGGTCAGGAACCGCCAGCCGTTGAAGCGGAACATGTTGTCGTGCACGAGGCCCGTGAACCCGCCGAGCTTGCGCAGCAGGATCGACATGGCGCGCACCGTGTCCTCGCCCCGGTCGGCGCGGTCGGCCAGATCCTGCGCGGTCGCGGCCAGGTCCGACAGGGCGTTCCAGCCATCGGTGGAAAACCGGTCGCGCACGTTGGCGGCGCAGTCGCGGGCCAGCGCGAAATGGTGCAGCAGGCCCGGCGGCAGCGGATCGGCCGGGGGCAGGGCGATCCGGGTCAGATGCGCGGCGATGGTCTCGACCAGCGGCAGGGTGTCGGAGCCGTAGTGCGTCAGCCGGCGGTGATAGGCGCGCAGCAGGCGCACGCTGCTTTCGGCGCGCTCCACGTAGCGGCCCAGCCAGTAGAGGTTGTCGGCAGCCCGCGCGGGCAGAAGAGCCGGCTGGCGGCGCACGAAGGGGCCCGGCGTTTCCGCGGCCAGCGTCTCGGGCTGTACCGGCTCGTCCGAGACGACCCAGACGTCGGCCACCGACCCGCCTGTCTGCATCCCCAGCGCGGTGGGGTCCTCGGTCCGGCCGATGCGCGCATAGCCGCCAGGCATGACGGTCCAGCCCTCGGGCGTGCGGGCGGCAAAGACGCGCACCACCATGGGGCGGGGCACGAGCTGCCCGTCGATCATGGCGGGCGTGGTCGACAGCGTCACCGCCTCCTGGCCCACAAGCGTCGCCCCCTCACGGGCGAGCCAGTCGCGCACGGGTTGGTGGGCGCCGTCGCGGAACTTGCCGCCGCGCGCGGTCGTGGCGGCGATGTCGAAGGGCAGCTTGGTGGTCAGCGCCGGGCCGATCAGCATCCGGTCGAGGTTCTGGGCCACGTAGTCGCGCTCGGCCTTCTGGCCGCACCACCAAGTGGCGATGTTGGGCAGCTTCAGCCGCTCGCCGGTCAGCGCCTGGCTGATGCGCGGCATGAAGGCCATGAGCGCCCGCGCCTCGAGCACGCCGGAGCCGAGGCAGTTCACCATGTCGATGGCGCCCGAGCGCAGCGCCGACACCATCCCCGGCGTGCCGAGCGCCGAGCTTTCGTCAAGCTCCAGCGGATCGGCGAACCGCGCGTCGAGCCTGCGCCAGAGCACGCTCACCGGCACCGGCCCCTTGATGGTGCGCACCATGAGCTGGTCGTTCTCGACCTTCAGGTCGCCCGTCTCGAGCAGCATGTAGCCCAGGTAGCGGGCGATATAGGCGTGCTCGTAATAGGTGTCGGTGTGCTGGCCGGGGGTGAGGATGCCGACGCGGCCTTCCTCCTCGGATTCGCGCAGCCCGTTCAGCGCATCGCGGAATCGGCGAAAGAAAGTGGCGAGCCGCTCGACATTGGCATCCTGGTAAAGCTCCTGGAACACCCGTCCCGTAGCCATGCGGTTTTCCAGCGCAAAGCCCGCGCCCGAGGGGGCCTGCGTCCGGTCGCCGAGGACGAACCAGCTCCCGTCCGGCGAGCGGCCGATCTCGAAGGCGAGGAAATGCAGGAAGTGCCCGGAGCGCGGGTTCGTGCCCACCAGCGGGCGCAGCCATTCGGGGTTGCGCGCCACCAGGTCGGCGGGCAGCACGCGATTCTGCACCAGCGTACCCTCGCCATAAAGGTCGGCCATAATCCGTTCGAGCAGGTCGGCGCGCTGGGCGATGCCCGCGCTGAGCACCTCCCACTCCTTGGCGTCGATCATCACCGGGATGTGGCTCAGCGGCCAGTCGCGTTCGGCCGAGCTTTGCCCCTGAAGCTGGCGGAAATAGACGCCGGTGTCGTGCAGGTACTGGTCGCCGCTGGCAAACCGCGCGGCGAGCGTGTCGGGGCTTTGCCGCGACAGGAACTCGATCAGCGGTTTCCAGACCTCGCGCAGGGTGCCGTCGCGGCGCATGAGCTCGTCGGCCACGCCCTTGTGGGGGGCGTAGCCTTTCAGCAGCTCGGCGACCGCGTCGGGGATATCGAGATCGCCCTTGTCCTCGGGCATCGCTTTCCTTCGGTTCTCAGACCCCCGGGGCGCGCCGCAGGTCCAGTGTCATGGGGAACTCGGGGTGCGTGCGCTCGGGGGCGGGCCAGTAACTGCCGGGCGTATGCCCCATCTTCTCGAAACGCGCCAGACGCCGCGCGTCGGCCTCGTAGCCGTTCACGGGGAAGGTCTCGTAGTTGCGGCCGCCGGGATGGGCGACGTGATAGGTGCAACCGCCGATGGCCTTGCCGGTCCATGTGTCGAAGACGTCGAAGACCAGCGGCGCGTTGACCGGCAGCACCGGGTGCAGCGCCTCGGCGGGCTGCCAGGCCTTGAAGCGTACCCCGCCCACGGAGGTGCCGCTTCCCGCCGCCGTCATCGGCACCGCGCGGGTGTTGCAGGTCACGATGTAGCGGTCGGGATCGCTGGTGGTCAGCCGCGCCTGGATGCGTTCGACCGAGCTGTCGGTATAGCGCACCGTGCCGCCGATGGCGCCGCGTTCGCCGAGCACGTGCCAGGGCTCCAGCGCCTGCCGCAGCTCGAGGTGCACGCCCTCGTACTCGACCTCGCCCAAGAAGGGGAAGCGGAACTCGCGCTGGGCCTCGTACCATTCGGGGCGGAAGGCAAAGCCGTGGTCGCCGAGGTCGCGCAGCACGTCCATGAAGTCTTCCCAGACGTGGTGTTCGAGCATGAAGCGGTCGTGCAGCGTGGTGCCCCAGCGCACCGGCTTGCCGCGCACCGGCGCCTGCCAGAACCGCGACAGCAGCGCCCGGATCAGCACCTGCTGGGCAAGGCTCATCTTGGCGTCGGGGGGCATCTCGAAGCCACGGAATTCCACAAGGCCCAGCCGCCCGGTGGGGCCGTCGGGGGAATAGAGCTTGTCGATGCAGATCTCGGCCCGGTGGGTGTTTCCGGTCACGTCGATCAGGATGTTGCGCATCAGCCGGTCCAGCAGCCAGGGCTGCGGCGGCGTGCCTTCCTCGGGCGAGGGGATCTGGCTGAGCGCGATTTCCAGCTCATACAGGCTGTCGTGCCGGGCCTCGTCGATGCGGGGCGCCTGGCTGGTCGGCCCGATGAAGGTGCCGGAGAAGAGGTAGGACAGCGACGGGTGCCGCTGCCAGTAGAGCACCACCGACCGCAGCAGGTCGGGCCGGCGCAGGAAGGGGCTGTCGTTGGGCGTGGCGCCGCCGACCACCACGTGGTTGCCGCCGCCGGTGCCGGTGTGCTTGCCGTCGATCATGTACTTGTCGGCGCCAAGGCGGCACTGGCGGGCCTCGTCGTAGACGCCCTGGGTGATCGCCACGCAGTCCTCCCAGCTTTGGGCCGGGTGCACGTTGACCTCGATCACGCCGGGGTCGGGGGCCACGCGGATGACGTTCATGCGCGGATCGTGCGGGGGCGTGTAGCCCTCGATATGCAGCGGCAGGTCGAGCTTCGCCGCCGTTTCCTCAACCGCCGAAAGCAGCTCGAGGTAGTCCTCGAGATCCTCGACCGGGGGCATGAAGACGCAAAGCCGCCCGTCGCGGGGTTCCACCGCGATGGCCGTGCGCACGGCGCTGCCCGCCGGGTCGGTGGCCTGCTGCGGCATGATGGGCTGCTGTTCGGGGTGTTCCTTGGTGGCGCTCACCGGCTGGCTGTGGCCGGCGGAGGTCTCGGGCAGGGTGTCCTCGGCCTCGCGAGCCTCGCGGGCGATGCGGTCGATCTCTTCCAGCACGGCCTGCCGCCGCTCCTGGAAATCGGGCAGCTCGCCGCGCTCGACCGTGGGGTCGGTGGGATAGACGTAGGGATAGGCCGAGGGCGGCACGTAGGGCAGGGCGCCCAGCGGCAGGCGAAAGCCCACGGGGCTGTCGCCCGGCACCAGGAACAGGTGGCCGCGCCGTGTCTTCCAGTGCTCGGACTGCCAGCGCCTGTGGTCCTTGGCGCGGCCCTGCCATTTCTGGATCGGCAGGACAAAGCCCGCGGGCTTGTCGAGGCCGCGCTCGAACACCCGCGCGATGCGGGCGCGCATCTCGGGGTCCTTCAGCTTGGGGTCCTCGGGGGTGACGTTCTCGGGCAGCTCGGCTTCCTTGAGGATCCAGACGGCGGGATCCTCGTAGGCGGGGCGCGCATAGGAAGGGTCGAGCCCGATGGCCTCGGCGAAGCCCTCGATAAAGGCCTCGGCCTTCTCGGGGCTGGCGGGGGCCTTCTCGGTCTCGGGGGCGACCAGCGCGGCATCCTTCCAGACCGGCTTGCCGTCCTGCCGCCAGAACAGCGAGAATGTCCAGCGCGGCAGCGTCTCGCCCGGATACCATTTGCCCTGCCCGTAGTGCAGGAAACCGCCCGGCGCGAAGCGGTCGCGCAGACGCCGGATCAGCGTGTCGGCCATGCCGCGCTTCATCGGGCCGACGGCGGCGGTGTTCCACTCGGGGCTCTCGAAATCGTCGATCGACACGAAGGTCGGCTCGCCGCCCATGGTCAGGCGGATGTCCTGCGCCTGCATCCGCTGGTCGACCTTGCGGCCCAGCGTGTCGAGCGCCTCCCAGGCCTCTTCCGAGAAGGGCTTGGTGATGCGCGGATGCTCGGCCACGCGCTTGACGTTCATGTCGAAGGCGAAGTCGGTCTTGGTGTCCTTGTGCCCGCTGTAGCCGCCGACGATGGGCGCTGCGTTCTGGTAATGCGGCGTGGCCGCCAGCGGGATGTGGCTTTCCCCGGTCAGCAGGCCCGAGGTCGGATCAAGCCCGATCCAGCCCGCGCCGGGCAGGTAGACCTCGCACCAGGCGTGCAGGTCGGTGAAATCGTGGTCGGTGCCCGGCGGGCCGTCGAGCGACACCAGATCCGGCTTCAGCTGGATCAGGTAACCCGACACGAAGCGCGCGGCAAAGCCCAGATGGCGCAGGACATGCACCAGCAGCCACGAGGTGTCGCGACACGACCCGCGCGCCTTCTTCAGCGTCTCCTCGGGCGTCTGCACGCCCGGCTCCATCCGGATGACGTAGCCGATGTCGCGCGACAGCTGCGCGTTCAGCCCGACAAGGAAATCGACGGTCCCGGTCGTGTCGCGCGGGATGCCGGCCAGGTATTCCTTGAGCAGCTTCCCCGCGCGCCCCGCCCGGCGGTAGATCGACAGGTCCTGCTTGACCTCGGCGGGATACTCGAAGGGCCATTGCTGGGCACGGTCCTCGACGAAGAAATCGAAGGGGTTGTAGACCGTCATGTCGGCGACGAGGTCGACCTCGAGCTTCAGCTCGGTCACCGGTTCGGGAAAGACGAGCCGGGTCAGCCAGTTGCCGTAGGGGTCCTGCTGGTGGTTCACGAAATGCTCGGTCGGCGTCACCCGAAGCGAATGCGAGATGACCCTTGTGCGGGAATGCGGCGCGGGCCGCAGCCGCACGATCTGCGGGCTGAGCATGACGGGCCGATCATACATATAGTGGGTCAGGTGGTAGATGCTTGCCGTGATGGCCATGAACTCGTCCCGCGCTGTCCGTTGCTTGCGGCAGGAGATACGCCAGCACCCCTCATGTAAAGCGCTGGAACAGAAGGTGGCGCGGAACCGGGCGCGGGCCGTGTGTTCTGACCACAGGATGAGCACCCGGCATGACATGCATCAGACGCAATGCAGCCTCCCATCCTGCCCTGTATTTGCTGCATAGCGGCATTGCCGTTGGGCGGGATTGTGCGCTTGCAGAAAACGCGTATCTGTTAGCGCGAACGACGAACACATCAGACGCTATCCGAGACTGGAGACGAGACATGACCGTTACCGCACTGAACCTTGGCCGCCCCGGCTTTTTCACACGTCTTCGTGCAGAAATCCGTGATTTTGCTCAGCGTCGGGCCATCTACCGCCGCACCTACGACGAACTGAGCATGCTGAACGACCGTGAACTGGCAGACCTCGGCCTGAGCCGCTACGACATCCCGATGATCGCACGCCGGGCCGCCGACGAGGCCTGATATTCGGCCTCTGCATACCGGATATTCGCTGCAGTGCAGCGTGACGCGGATCGCCCCTGCCAGAACGGCGGGGGCGCCGTGGTTTCAGGGGGTAGGCCACCGCAGCCACAGGCCGCACCCCGCAAGCTCACGGAGGGTCTGTAACCCGCCCCGGCTTTGAATATGCTGGCTGCATGAGAATCTTTACCCCACGACCGCCTGCCGTTCAGAGGTGGGCATGACCGCCGCCCGCGGCATTCTCTGGCAGACAAGCTGCGCAGAGCACGCAGCCGCGCCGCCGCTTGATGCGGATGCCACGGCGGACGTCGTCGTCATCGGCGGAGGCTTTACCGGAAGTGCCGCGGCGCTTGAGGCGGCGGGGTCCGGCGCATCTGTGGTGCTGCTCGAGGCCGAGGAGATCGGCTTCGGCGGATCGGGACGGAACGTGGGCCTCGTGAACGCGGGGCTCTGGGTCCCGCCGGACGGTCTCATCGAGATCATGGGCGAAGAGGCGGGCACCCGCCTGATCGAGGCGCTGGGCGCGGCCCCCGATGCCGTCTTTGATCTGATCGCGCGGCACGGCATCGATTGCGAGCCGGTGCGCAACGGCACCCTACATTGCGCGCATGCGCCGTCGGGCTTCAAGGACCTTCAGGATCGCTTTCGGCAGGGCAACCGCCACGGCGCGCCGCTTCAGCTGCTCGATGCCGAGGAGGCGACCCGCCGTACCGGGGCAACCGGTGTGCACGGCGCGCTGTTTGATCCGCGCGCGGGGACGGTGCAACCGCGTGCATACGCCGTGGGCCTTGCGCGGGCCGCGGCGGAGCAGGGCGCGCGCATCCACGCTGGCTCGGCGGTCTCCGCGATCCGTCATGACGGCGACGCTTGGGAGGTGGTTGCCAATGGGCACCGCGTGCGTGCCGGTGCGTTGCTGCTGGCCACGAATGCCTATCATGCCGGGATCACCGGTCCCTTCGCGCCCGAGATGGTGCCGGTGCATTTCTCGCAATTCGCCACGGCGCCGATCCCCGAAGAGTTGCGTGACAGGATCCTGCCCGGTGGCGAGGGCTGCTGGGACACGGCGCTGGTCATGAACTCCTTCCGGCTGGATGCGGCCGGGCGAATGATCTTCGGCGGGATCGGAGATCTTGACGGGCCGGCCGGGGCGATCCACGACGGCTGGGCGCGGCGCAAACTGCGCGCGCTTTTCCCCGAGCTGGGCGATCTGCCGATCGAGCATGCCTGGCAGGGGCGCATTGCCATGACGAAGGACCACGTGCCCAAGGTGGTTGAATTCGGCCCGCGTGCGCTGGCCCCCTTCGGCTACTCCGGCCGCGGGATCGGGCCGGGCACCGTCTTTGGCCGCGCCTGTGCGCGGGCCCTGCTGTCCGGAGATATGGCCGGGATCCCGGTTGCGCCGGTCGACCATTACATTGAACATCACAAGGGGTTGCGCGCCGCCTGGTACGAATTCGGCGCCGCCGTGACCCACGCGATGACACCGCCGCCTTTCGCGCGGCAAGGCTGAAAAGGAAGGCTGACTTGGCCCACCTGCACCCCGACGAAATCCGCACGCGGTTTTCCCGCGCCATGTCCGAGATGTACCGCGCCGAGGTGCCCCAGTATGGCACGCTGATCGAGCTGGTCTCCGACGTGAATGCCGAGGTGCTTGAGCGTGACCCGGCGCTGCGCGAACGGCTGGCGGACGCGGATGAGCTGGACCGGCTCGACGTGGAACGCCACGGTGCGATCCGGCTCGGCACGCCGGGGGAACTGGCGCAGATCCGACGCATGTTCGCGGTCATGGGCATGGGACCGGTGGGCTACTACGATCTCTCGGTGGCCGGGCTGCCGGTACACTCGACGGCGTTTCGCCCCGTCGCGACCGAGGCGCTGTCGCGCAATCCCTTCCGGGTCTTCACCTCGCTGCTGCGCCTGGAGCTGATCGAGGACCGCGCCCTGGCCGAGCGTGCCGCCGCGATCCTGTCGGAGCGGTCGATCCTGACGGAACGGGCGCAGGAGCTGATCGCGCTGTGCGAAGTTCGGGGCGGGCTGACCGAGGATCAGGCGGAGGAATTCGTGGCCGAGGCCATCGAGACCTTCCGCTGGCGGTCGGACGCGACGGTGACGGCCCAGACCTATAGCGACCTGCACGAGACCCACCGGCTGATCGCCGATGTGGTGAGTTTCCGCGGCCCGCACATCAATCACCTGACGCCCCGCACGCTCGATATCGATCGGGTGCAGGAATTGATGCCCGAGCGCGGCATCACGCCGAAGGCGGTGATCGAAGGGCCGCCGCGGCGGGGGGCGGACATCCTGCTGCGGCAGACCTCGTTCAAGGCGCTCGAAGAGCCGATCCTTTTTGCCGGCGAGAATGGCGGCGCCGAGGGCACGCATACCGCGCGTTTCGGCGAGATCGAGCAGCGTGGCGTGGCGCTGACCCCGAAGGGTCGCGCGCTCTACGATGAGACGCTTGCGGCAGTGCGTGCGGCCGCCCCCATCGGTGCACAGGGGCAGGGGGCCGATGCCTACCGCGAGGAGCTAGACGCCCGTTTTGCCGAGGTGTTTCCCGATGATCTGAACGCGCTGCGGCGTGAAGGCCTGGCCTTTTTCAGGTATCGCGTGGGCGAGGGCGCCGAAGTCGGTGCGCGAGCCGAGAGCATCGAGGCGCTGCTGGCCTCGGGCGCGCTTGTGGCCGATCCGCAGGTCTACGAGGATTTCCTGCCGGTCTCGGCAGCGGGCATCTTCCAGTCGAACCTCGGCACCGACGCGGCCAGCGCCTATTCCGAGCGCGCCAATCGCGAGGCCTTTGAAGAGGCGCTGGGCGCGCAGGTCGCCGACGAGATGGCGATCTATGCCGCGACCGAACGCGAGAGCCTGCAGGCAGCGCTTCAGGCTCTGGGACAGGATCATCTGGCAGAAGCCGTCGCCGCGGCCTGACCGGCCCGGTGATCCGCTGAGCCGCCTCATCCGTAACACTTGCTAGAACCCCATGGCTGGCCGGGCGTGACGCCCGGCCGGACGCTCCCCCATGATTTCCACTGTTTGGAAGGTGTCAGGGAGTGTCGGCACAGGTCTTGTTCACCAGTTCACATGGATTTCGTTGACAAGTGTAAAATAGAGACCTAGCTGCCGCTCATGGATCCGCGCCGTCTCAAATCCCGCCTGCGCCTGCACGCCGCCCTGCGCCAGATGCTGGGGCAGATGCCGCTGCGCGACATCTCGGTCGAGGCGCTGGTGCGGCAGGCGGGGGTGACCCGGCCGACCTTCTACGCGCATTTCACCGACGTGCCGGAGATGCTCGGGGAATATCTCGACCATCTGCTGGCCGAGATGTCGCGCCGCAGGCACCGCGATATCGCCTGTTCCGACGGGGCGTTTCCGCCGCTCGACAGCCTTGGCGCCTCGGTCGCCGGGGCGCTGCGCGATCTCGACCCGCTCGACCCGCGCCTGCAGGCCATTCTCGACGGGGTGCCGGGCCTGTCGCCCGAGCTGCGCTTCGCCGCCATGCTCCAGGAGATGATGGAGGCCAACGCCCCGGCGGTGCACACCGGCCTGTCGCCGGGACAGCGCCAGCTGCAGGCGCATTTCTTCACCGGGGCCTTCGTGGGCCTCGTGCGGCTCTGGATCTCGCGCAAGACCGAATTGACCGCTGACGAGCTGGGCGAAGCCTTCGCCGACCTCGTTCGTAACGGAGCGCAGGGGGACATTCCCTGCTTCAGGAGTGAAACATGAAACGCTGCCTTGTCCTTGTCGCGGCGCTTGCCGCATTTGCCCTTCCGTCCCTCGCGCAGGAGGAGGGCGCTTCGCAGGAGACCCCGCCGCGCCCGGTCAAGCTGATCACCCTCGAGGCGGGGCAGAACCGGCTGCAGCGCCAGTTCTTCGGGCGGCTCACCGCGCGCGAGACCGTGGACCTGGCCTTCCAGGTCTCGGGGCAGATCGTGAAGTTTCCGGTGCAGGAGGGCGCGCAGCTGGCCGAGGGCGAACTGGTGGCGCAGCTTGATCTGACGCGCTTCGAACGCCAGCTCCGGCAGGCCGAGATCAACCTCGACAAGGCGCGGCGGGATCTCCAGCGGCTCGAGGAGCTTTCGAGCTCCAGCGCCTCCGAGGTGCAGATCCAGAACGCCCGCACCCAGTACGAGCTTGCGCAGGTGAGCGTCGACGAGGCCGAGGAGGCGCTCGAGGATGCCACGCTCGAGACCAATTTCGACGCGCTCGTGGCGCGGCGCGAGGTGGCCAACTACACCACCGTGAACGCCGGCACGCCGGTCGTGCGGCTGCACGACATGTCCGAGCTTCGGGTCGACATCGATGTGCCCGAGGTGCTGTTCCGCCGCGCCACGGCCGAGAACAACGTGGAATTCCACGCCTCCTTCCCGAGCCTCGACGCGACCTATCCGCTGGAGCTGCGCGAGCTCGAGGCCGAGACGGCCGAGGTGGCGCAGACCTTCCGCCTGACGCTGGCCTTCACCGGCGAGGTGCCGCCGCGGCTCTTGCCCGGCGCCTCGGTCACGGTGACCGCCACCGCGGTCGAGGATCGCGACAACGGCGACATCGTCGTGCCCGAGACGGCGCTGGTCTTCTCGCCCGAGGGCGATCCCGGCGTCATGGTCTTCGAACCCGAGGGCGAGGGCAGCGACCGGGGCACGGTCGTGCGCACCCCCGTCGAGATCGCCATGCGCGAGGATGCCCGGGTCCGCGTGACCGGCGGGATCGAGGCGGGCACCACCATCGTGGCGGCGGGGGCCTCGCAACTGCGCGACGGCCAGGACGTGCGCCGCTTCACCGGCCTGGGGGAATAGCGCCATGTCCATCGCACGCGGTTCGATCAACAAGGCGCTGCTGACCTGGCTTCTGATGCTGTCCTGCCTCATGGGCGGCATCTGGGGCTTTGCCACCATCGGCCGGCTCGAAGACCCGGCCTTCACCATCAAGAACGCCATCGTCATCACCCAGTACCCCGGCGCCAGCGCCGAGGAGGTGGCCCGCGAGGTCACCGAACCGCTGGAATCTGCGATCCAGCAGATGGACGAGGTCGACACCATCACCTCGTCCAACAAGCCCGGCGTCAGCCGCATCGACGTCGAGGTGGAGTCCATCTACGACGGCACCGAGCTGCCGCAGATCTGGGACGATCTGCGCAACCGGGTGAACACTGCCCGCGGAGACCTGCCCGCGGCCGCCGGCACGCCCTACGTCAACGACGGCTTCGGCGATGTCTACGGGATCTTCTACGCGGTGACGGCGCCGGGCTTCTCGGATGCCGAGATCCACGATATCGGCGACTACCTGCGGCGCGAGATCCTCGCCGTGGACGGCGTGGCCGACGTGGTCCTGTCGGGACTGCCCGAAGAGGCGATCTTCGTCGAGACCGATCCCGCCATCGTCACCAACCTCGGCGTGGCGCCGGGCGCCATCGCGCAGGCGATCTCGGACAGCAACTCGGTCAATCCGGCGGGCAGCATCGACCAGAACGGCCGGTCGATCCGCATCGACGCGCCCGAAGGTTCCGAGAACCTCGACGAGATCCGCAGCCTGACCATCGGCGTGGGCGGCGAGATCGTCGACATGACCGACTTTGCCACCGTGTCGCGCGGGCGGGTGCAGGACCCCTCGATGATCATCCGCCAGGACGGGGTCGAGGCCTTCACCATCGGCGTGTCCGGCAAGAAGGGGCTCAACATCGTCGACGTGGGCCACCGCGTGGACGCGAAGCTCGATCGGCTCATGGCCGACATTCCCGCGGGCGTCACGCTCGACCCGATCTACGAGCAGCACGAGGTGGTGGACGAGGCCTCCAACGCCTTCCTGCTGAACCTCGCCATGTCGGTGGCCATCGTGGTGATCGTGCTGGCGCTTTTCATGGGCTGGCGATCTGCCGTGGTGGTGGGGGCGACCCTGCTGCTGACGGTGGTGGGGACAATCTTCTTCATGGCGATCTTCGGGATCGAGATGGAGCGCATCTCGCTCGGGGCGCTGATCATCGCCATGGGCATGCTGGTCGACAACGCCATCGTGGTGGCCGAGGGCATGCAGGGCGACATGGCGCACGGGAAATCCTCGCGCGATGCGGCCGAGGACGTGGCCTCCAAGACGCAGATCCCGCTGCTGGGGGCCACCGTCATCGGCATCATGGCCTTCGCGGGCATCGGCCTGTCGCCGGACGCCACGGGCGAATTCCTGTTCTCGCTCTTCGCGGTCATCGGCATCTCGCTCCTGCTGAGCTGGGTGCTGGCGATCACCGCGACGCCGCTGCTGGCGCATTACTTCTTCAAGCGGGGCACGGGCGACGCGGGCGATGCCTACAACGGGCCGGTGTTCCGCGCCTATGCCGCCACGCTGCGGCTGGCGCTCAAGCTGCGCTGGCTGGTGGTCGTGGGGCTGATCGCGATCACGGCGGTCTGCTACTGGGGCTTCGGACAGGTCAAGCAGCAGTTCTTCCCCGACAGCAACACGCCGCTGTTCTACGTGCACTACAAGCTGCCGCAGGGCGCGGACATCCAGTCCACCTCGGACGACATGGCCGTGGTCGAGGAGTGGCTGCTCGAGCGTGACGACGTCAGCGCGGTGTCCACCTTCGTGGGCGGCGGGGCCTCGCGCTTCATGCTGACCTACGCGCCCGAGGAAAGCCTGCCGACCTACGGCCACCTCATCATCCGCACCGAGAGCCTCGAACAGATCCCGCCGCTGCGCGCCGATCTCGAGGCCTTCGGCCGCAGCCAACTGCCGCAGGGCGAATTCCGCACCGAACGGCTGGCCTTCGGGCCGGGCGGCGGCGCGCCGGTGGCGGTGCGCTTCTCGGGCTCGGACCCGGACGTGCTGCGCGAACTGGCGGTCGAGGCCGAGGAGCGGCTGCGCGCGGCCTCGGACCAGGTCATGGACCTGCGCACCGACTGGCGCGAACGCGAACTGGTGATCAAGCCGGCCTACAATCCGGGCCGCGCGCAGACCGCCGGGGTGGCGCGCGACGACGTCGCGCAGTCGCTGCGCATCGCCACGGACGGGGTGCAGGCCGGCACCTTCCGCGAGGACAGCCGCCTGATCCCGATCAAGATCCGCATGCCCGGTGCCGCGACCGAGGGGGGCGATCACCTGATCGACCAGCCGGTCTATTCCAGCGCCGCGCAGACCTACATCCCGCTCGAACAGCTCATCGACGGCTTCGGCTACGAGGTGCAGGACACGCTGATCCAGCGCCGCAACCGGGTGCCCACGATCACGGTCGAGGCCGGGGTGCCCGCGGGCGTCAACGCCAACGCGGTCTTCATGCAGGTGCGCGGCCCGGTCGAGGAGATGGAACTGCCCGAGGGCTACACCCTCGAATGGGGGGGCGAATACGAAAGCTCGACCGAGGCGCAGGAGACGCTGGGCAAGCAGCTTCCGATCTCGCTGATCACCATGGTGCTGATCTCGATCCTGCTGTTCGGCACGCTGCGCCAGCCGCTGATCGTCTGGCTGCTGGTGCCCATGTCGGTCAACGGCGTGGCCATCGGCCTGCTGGGCTCGGGGCTGCCGTTCTCCTTCACGGCGCTCCTGGGGCTTCTGTCGCTCTCGGGGATGCTGCTGAAGAACGGCATCGTGCTGGTCGAGGAAATCGACCTCACCCGCGCCGAGGGCGTGCCCTTCACCCGCGCCGTGGTCGAGGCCTCGACCTCGCGTCTTCGGCCGGTGGTGCTGGCGGCGGCGACGACCATCCTGGGGATGATCCCGCTGCTCTGGGACGCGTTCTTCGCCTCCATGGCTGTGACGATCATGGGGGGGCTGGGCTTTGCCTCGATCCTCACGCTGATCGCGGCGCCGGTCTTCTACTACCTGATGTTCCCCGGCGTCCGGAAGGCCGAGCGCGAGGCCGCAGAGGACAAGGCCGCGCAACCCGCCTGATCTCCGGCGGGGCCGGCAAGGCCCCGTCACCCCAACGTCCCTTTCAGGGCAAACGCCGGACCGCTGCGCAGCGGTCCGGCGTTTTGCTGTGCAGCTGCCGCAGGGGGAGGCTGCCGCCGCGCAAGCCTTGGAAAGATTTGTGCCCTTTACGCCGCTGTCATGATCGTACAGATCACGCAAAACGGCCAAAGGGGAGGAATCATGCGCAGCTCTTGCATCCTTTCGGGCGTCCCCGCGACGCGCCCCGTAGCGCTGGCCACCCGGTTCAGAGGACCGCGCAAGGGCTTGCACAAGAGCCTGCGCGCATGATCGCAGGGCCCCGTTCCCGGCGCCGCCGACCCGCCTTTTCGACCGGTTTCCCGCCAAAATTCGGTGCAGCCTTCACGGATCGCGCCTCAGCGCTAGCTTTGACGCGCACAGGGCTTGATGTGGCTGACCCCTTCTTTTTCCTGACCGGAACGGGCAGGGTGACCGTCACCGAATACCCGGGGCCCCGCCGACGCGGGCCCGATCATCTCCGCCCGTGCCTGTCCGCAGGTGGGGCCTGTCACCGTCACACCCAAACCGGGGGAGCAAGATGAACATCGCACCCAAGGGCGACACAGCCATCCCGCAAATCCGCGAACGCATCCGCGAGACCTATTCCGCCGACGAGGCCGAGGTGATCGCCACGCTGCTCGAGAAGATCCGCTTCTCGGACGAGGAACGCAAACGGGTCTCCTCCGTCGGCGCGCAATACGTGGACCGCGTGCGCAAGGAAACCTCGCCCTCCATGATGGAGGCCTTCCTCGCGGAATACGGGCTGTCCACCGACGAGGGCGTGGGCCTCATGTGTCTGGCCGAGGCGCTGCTGCGGGTGCCCGATGCCGAAACCATCGACGAGCTGATCGAGGACAAGATCGCGCCGTCGGACTGGGGCGCGCATCTGGGCCATTCCTCGTCTTCGATGGTCAACGCTTCGACCTGGGCGCTGCTGCTGACCGGTCGCGTGATCGAGGACGACCCCAAGGGCCCCGCCAAGGCGCTGCGCGGGCTTGTCCGCCGCATGGGCGAGCCGGTGGTCCGCACCGCCGTGGGCCAGTCGATGAAGATCCTCGGCAAGCAGTTCGTGCTGGGCCAGACCATCGAGGAGGGCATGAAGAACGCCCGCCCGCTGGAAAAGAAGGGCTACACCTACAGCTACGACATGCTGGGCGAGGCGGCGCGCACCGACGAGGACGCGCTGCGCTACAAGGAGGCCTACGCCAAGGCGATCTCGGCGATTTCCGACGCCGCCAAGGGCGACGTGCGCTCCAGCCCCGGCATCTCGGTCAAGCTGTCGGCCCTGCATCCGCGCTACGAATACACCCACCGCGACACCGTGATGGAGGTGCTGCTGCCCCGCGCGCTGGAGCTGGTGAAACAGGCCGCCAAGGCCAACATCGGCTTCAACATCGACGCCGAGGAACAGGACCGGCTCGATATCTCGCTTGAGATCATCGAGGCCATCATGGCCGATCCCGCGCTCGACAACTGGGACGGCTTCGGCATCGTGGTGCAGGCCTACGGCCGCCGGGCCGCGCCGGTGATCGAGGCGCTTTACGACATGGCCGAGCGTTATGACCGCAAGATCATGGTGCGTCTGGTCAAGGGTGCCTACTGGGACACCGAGATCAAGCTGGCCCAGGAAATGGGCACCGACACCTTCCCGGTCTTCACCCGCAAGGTGAATACCGACGTCAGCTACATGGCCTGCGCGCAGATGCTCATGGACCGCCGTGACCGCATCTACCCGCAGTTCGCCACGCACAACGCGCACACCTGCGCGGCGGTGATCGCCATGGCGGGCAACGACAAGGACAGCTTCGAATTCCAGCGCCTGCACGGCATGGGCGAAAGCCTGCACGCCATCGTCAAGGGCAGCGAGGGCACGCGCTGCCGCATCTACGCCCCCGTCGGCGCGCACCGCGATCTGCTGGCCTACCTTGTGCGGCGCCTGCTGGAAAACGGCGCGAACTCCTCTTTCGTGAACCAGATCGTCGACACCTCGATCTCGTCCGAGAAGATCGCCCGCGATCCGGTCAGCGACGTCAACGCGCTCGACACGGTGCCCAACCCCGGCATCAAGCAGCCGCCCGAGCTGTTCCAGCCCGAGCGCGCGAACTCCAAGGGCTTCCGTATCAACGAACCCGCCTCGGTCCTGCCGCTCCTGGCCGAACGCGAGCGCTTTGCCGACAAGACCTGGACCGCCGCGCCCATGATGGCGGGCAGCCCCGCGCCCAAGGGCGAGGCGCAGGACGTGTTTTCGCCCGCCGATCCGTCGCGCGTGGTGGGGCAGGTCACCAGTGCCACCTCGGAAGAAGTGACCGCTGCGCTCGACGCCGCCGAAGAGGGCTTCAAGGACTGGTCCGCGACGCCCGTGTCGGAGCGCGCCGCCATCCTGCGCAAGGTCGCCGACCTCTACGAGGAAAACACCGCCGAGCTTTGCGCCATCGCCTCGCGCGAGGCGGGCAAGATGCTCTCGGACGGTATCGCTGAGGTGCGCGAGGCCGTGGACTTCCTGCGCTACTACGCCTCCGAGGCCGAACGGCTCGAGGACGAGGAGCCCGGCACCCCCTGCGGCGTCTTTGTCTGCATCAGCCCCTGGAACTTCCCGCTGGCGATCTTCACCGGGCAGCTGTCCGCGGCACTCGCCGCCGGCAACGCCGTGGTCGCCAAACCGGCCGAGCAGACACCCCTGATCGCCGCGCGCGCCGTGGAACTCATGCGCGAGGCGGGCCTGCCCGAGGCCGCGCTGCAGCTTCTGCCAGGCGACGGGCCGACCGTGGGCGGGCCGCTCACCTCCGATCCGCGCATCGCGGGCGTCTGCTTCACCGGCTCCACCGAGGTGGCGCAGATCATCCACAAGACGCTCGCCAAGAACGCCGGCCCCGATGCCGTGCTCATCGCCGAGACCGGCGGTCTCAACGCCATGATCGTGGATTCCACCGCGCTCACCGAACAGGCCGTACGCGACATCCTGATCTCGTCCTTCCAGTCGGCGGGCCAGCGCTGCTCCGCGCTGCGCATGCTCTACGTCCAGGAAGAGGCCCGCGACCGCCTGATCGAGATGCTCTACGGTGCCATGGACGCGCTCACCATTGGCGATCCCTGGCGCACCGACGTGGACGTCTCGCCCGTCATCGATGCCGAGGCGCAGAAGGACATCTCGGGCTACGTCGCCGACAAGGACAAGGCCGGCAAGCTGCTCAAGACCCTGCAAGCGCCCGAGGGCGGCACCTACGTGGGCCCCGCGGTGGTCGAGGTCTCGGGCATCGGCGATCTGGAGCGCGAGGTCTTCGGCCCCGTCCTGCACGTGGCCACCTTCAAGGCGAAGGACATCGACAAGACCGTCGATGACATCAACGCCAAGGGCTACGGCCTGACCTTCGGCCTGCACACCCGGATCGACGACCGCGTGCAGCAGATCGTGGAACGCATCAAGGTCGGCAACACCTACGTAAACCGCAACCAGATCGGCGCCATCGTCGGCTCCCAGCCCTTCGGCGGCGAGGGGCTCTCGGGCACCGGGCCCAAGGCGGGCGGGCCGCTCTACCTCACGCGGTTCCGCCGCACCGGCAAGCCGGTCGAGGCTGCGGCCCCCGAGGGCGAGGCCATCGCCACCGAGCCGCTGCAGAAGGCCATCACGGCCCTCGACGCGCGCAACTGGGCGGCACGGCCGGACAAGGTGCAGGCGCTGCGCAACGCCCTGCCGGGCTCCAAGGGCGTGGTGCGCAAGGCGCTCACCGAAACCGCGGCCTTCGACATGTCGCCGATGACGCTTCCCGGGCCCACGGGCGAAAGCAACCGCCTGCGCTTCGCGGCGCGCGGCACAGTGCTCTGCCTCGGCCCCACGGCCGACCAGGCGCTGGCACAGGCCGTGCAGGCATTGGGCGCGGGCTGCGCCGTGGTGCTGGTGGCGCCGGGCGTGAAAGAGGCCGGCGAAAAGCTGAAAGGCGCGGGCGCCCCCGTTGCCGTCTTCGAAGGCATCGTCGCGGCCGAGACGCTCACCAAGCTCAAGGGCGTGGTGGCCGTCGCGGCGGCGGGCGCTTCGGACTGGACGCGCGAGCTTCGTCTGGCGCTGGCGGAACGCGAGGGCGCCATCGTCCCGCTCGTGACCGAGCTGATCGGCCCCGAACGCTACGTGGCCGAACGCCACCTCTGCATCGACACCACCGCAGCGGGCGGCAACGCCAGCCTGCTGGCCTCCAGCTCCTGACCAACACAGGCCCGGTCCCCACAAGGGGGCCGGGCCGCGCGTTGGTCCTTCTTCACTCCAGCAGAACCTGATCGCCACTCAACCCCGCGGGCTGTTCCGCGGAGCCGTCGGGCATCCCTCAGATGAGCATGTTCCTCGGCTCTCCGATCAGAGCCGCGTAGCGGGCGAGGAAACGCGCCGCGTCGGCGCCGTTGATGACGCGGTGATCGTAGGAAAGGTCGAGCGGGGCCATCGGAACGGGGCGCGGCGTCTCACCCTCCCAGACCGTCACCGTCTCGGTGCGTGTGATGCCGAGGATCGCCACCTCCGGCGGATTGACGATGGGCGTGAAGGCCGTGCCTCCGATGCCGCCAAGGTTCGTGATCGTCATCGACGCGCCGCCCATCTCGTCAGGCCCGATCTTGCGGGCCTGCGCGCGCGCCGCAAGATCCGCGATCTCTGCCGCGATGCGCCAGAGGCCCTTGCGGTCCGCGTTGCGGATCACCGGCACCATGAGCCCGTGTGGCGTGTCGACCGCGATCCCTACATGCACGAAATCCTTGAGGATCAGGCGCTCTCCGTCGGCGGAGAGCGAGGCGTTGAAGCGCGGGAACTCACGTAGGCAGCGCGACAGGGCGACCACGTGAAAGGCCAGTGCCGTCAGCTTGATGCCGCGCGCCTGTGCGTCGGCCTTCCACGCCTTGCGAAGGGCCTCGATCGCCGAGACATCCGCACGGTCGTGATGCGTGACGGCGGGAATAAGCGCCTGCGCGGCCGCAAGGTTGCGGGCGGCCACCCTGGCAAACCGGCTCAGGGGCTCTTCGGTCACGGGGCCGTATTGCGTGTGGTCCACCTCCCAATAGGAGGTGTCACCCGCCGGCGCCGCTGCCTTGCTCTTGCCGCCGCCAAGGTCCTCAGGGCCGATGGTGCTGCGGCCCAGATTGCGAGCCAGCGCTTCGATGTCGATGCCGCGCTCGAGCGCCAGCTTGCGTGTCGAGGGGCTTGTCCGGATGTCGCTCATGTCCTGCCTCACCAGCTTGCCGAGATGTACTGCGTTTCCATGAACTCGAGCATGCCTTCGTGGCCGCCCTCGCGCCCGAGACCCGATTGCTTGGTGCCCCCGAACGGCGCGGCTGGGTCCGAGACGAGTCCGCGGTTCAGCCCGACCATGCCGTAGTCGAGCCGTTCGCAGACCTGCAACGCGCGCTTGAAGTCCTCCGAGAAGACATAGGCGACGAGGCCGTATTCGGTCGCGTTGGCGCGCCGGATGACGTCCTCCTGGTCGGTGAAGGTCTGAAGCGCGGCGACGGGGCCGAAGATCTCGTCGTGCACGCAGTCGGCGTCTTCTGATACGTTCGAAAGCACCGTCGGCGGATAGTAGAAACCCTTGCCCTCGGGCACCTCGCCGCCGCATTCGACCTTGGCGCCTTTGGCCACGGCGTCGGCGACGAATTCAGCGACCTTGTCGCGGGTATCGGCGTTCACCAGCGGCCCGACGTCGACCGATGGATCGGTGCCGTTGCCCACCTTGAGCCCCGCCATACGCGCGGTCAGACGGCGGGTGTATTCCTCGGCCACCGCCTCGTGCACATAGATGCGGTTGGCGGCGGTGCAGGCCTCGCCCAGGTTGCGCATCTTGGCGAGCATCGTGCCCTCGACGGCGCTGTCGATGTCGGCGTCGTCGAAGACGATCAGCGGTGCGTTGCCGCCCAGCTCCATCGCCGGTTTCAGCACCTGGTCTGCTGCGGATTTCAACAGCCTGCGCCCGACCCCGGTGGAGCCGGTGAAGCTGACAACCCGCACGCGCGGGTCGTGCAGCATGTGGTCGACGAGGGAGCCGGTTTTCTTCGAGGGCAGCACGTTGACCAAGCCCTTGGGCACGCCTGCCTCCTCCAGCAGGGGCATGAGGGCCAGCATGGTGAGCGGTGTTTCGGAGGCGGGCTTGATGATGACGCCGCAACCGGCGGCCAGGGCGGGCGCGATCTTCCGCGTGCCCATGGCGGCGGGATAGTTCCAGGGTGTCACCAGTACGGCCAGGCCTGCGGGCTTGTGCTGCACCATGATCCGCGCGCCCGAGGCGGGGGCGTGGGTGATCATGCCGTCGGCGCGCACGGCTTCCTCCGCGAACCAGCGGAAGAATTCGGCGGCATAGGTGGCCTCGCCCCGGGCGTCGACACCGGCCTTGCCGTTTTCCAGCGTGATCAGATGCGCGAAGTGGTCGAGCCGGGCGGTCATCAGCTCCCACGCCTTTCGAAGCACCTCGGAGCGCTGTCGCGGGGTTCTTGCGGCCCAGTCGGCCATGGCGCGTTCGGCGGCGTCGAGCGCGGCATCCGCCTCTGCGGTGCCGGCCGAGGCAACCGAGGCGAGGACCTCTTCGGTCGCGGGGTTCAGCACGTCGAAGCGTTCGGGCGTGGAAACCCACGCGCCGTCGATCCAGAGGTCGGTGTGAAGCGGGTCGATCTTGTCTCCAAGCTCGGTCATGAGAGGTTCCTTGATGTCAGAGCAGGTGCCGGAGCGGATCTTCCACCCGGCCCGCGAAATCACTGATGAGGCGTATGGCGTCGGGCGTGTCGAGCTGCCCGGCGCCACAGTCCAGCGTGATGGAGAGCCCCGCGCCTGCGGGCGCGAGCGTCAGAACGGGCATGTCCGGCGAGCCGAGATGAACTTCGCGCAGCCGTGTGCCGCGAAGGTCCCGAACCAGGATGTCCGGCCTTTCGTCTGAACTCGCGACGCGGCCAAGCTGTCGGGCCTCGGGAACGCCGAAGCCGCGCTGGATGCCAAGACGCTCGATGGCGACGGTCACGTGGCCTTCCACGCCGAGCGAGGCACCGGCCAGTCCGGCAAGAACCGCGTCGGCGTCGTCGAGCCCATGGCGTGCGGCCACCCAGGCGCAGAAGTCCGGCAGACCGTCCGTCTCGATCTCGGCCGTCAGGCGCCGCGCGGGACCCGATGCCTCGGCGGTGGCCGGGGTGTCGCCAGGAAGACCGCGCAGCACCTCGAGATCGGCGAGGTGATAGGGTTGTGGATGACCGGCGTCGACGAGGCGGGCCAGGTCGAGTCCCTCTTGCATGGCGACCCGCCGTGCCTTGGGTGAGGCGAGGATCCGTCCGCCGGGCGCGGGGGCAGGGGGCTTCTGCTGTGCGGGCGCGGCTTCAGGCGCCTTTGCCGGTTCCGGAGAGGGAGCCGGAGCCTCTGCCGGCGCGTTCGCGCTGCCGGCACTTGCCCGGCTGCGTGCCTCGGTCGTCTCGGGGGCAACCTCCGTCAGGATCGCGACAGGCTCGCCCACCGGCACTTCCTGGCCCGGTTCGGCGAGCGTCGCCGCGAGATAACCGGCGACGCCGGCGGGCACCTCCATCGTGCTCTTGTCGGTTTCGACCTCGAAGAGCGTGTCTTCGGCACCGACCTTGTCGCCAAGCGCGACGGACCAGCCCACGAGAACCCCCGCGTCCTGCGCCATGCCGAGCTGGGGCATGGTCACGCGCCGGCCCTCGGGCAAGGCGGCGCTGGCCTTGGCTGGTGCGGAGCCGGCATCCTCTTGCGGCGGTGGTGCACTGTCCTCCGCGGTCTCGGTGATGCGGGCGATGACCTGGCCCACGGGCACGTCCTCTCCCTCAGCGGCGGACACCCCGGTGAGATACCCGTCGCCCTGCGCCTCGACCTCCATCGTTGCCTTGTCGGTTTCGACCTCGAAGAGGATCTCGCCCTTGCTGACCGCATCGCCCGGGGCCTTGTGCCAGGCGATGAGCCGCCCGGCATCCTGCGCCATGCCGAGCTGGGGCATCGTCACCTCATGCGGCATGGATCATCTCCCCGCCGCAGAGCTTCAGCGCGGCCTCCACCACCTTTTCGGGCGTGGGCACGGTCAGGTCCTCGAGCGCGGGCGAGAAGGGCACCGGCACATCCATGGCACCCATGCGCAGCACCGGTGCGTCCAGATGATAGAAGGCCTTTTCATTCAGCCGGCTCGCGATTTCGGCGGTGACGCCGTAGCTCTGATGACCTTCATCGATGACGATGGCGCGCGAGGTCTTCTTGACGCTTTCCAGCAGCGTCGCCTCGTCCAGGGGCACGATGGTGCGGGGGTCGATCACTTCGGCCTCGATGCCCTTGGCGGCAAGCAGTTCGGCGGCCTTTTCCGCCACCTGCACCATAGAAGAGGTGCCGATCAGCGTGATGTCGCGCCCCTCGCGCTTGACCTTCGCCTCGCCGAAGGGGATCAGGTATTCCTCTTCCGGGACCGGCGCCTTGTCCTGGTACATGAGCTTGTCCTCGAAGATCACGACCGGGTTGTCGTCCCGGATCGCCGTCTTCATCAGGCCCTTGGCCTCGTAGGCCGAGGAGGGCATCGCCACCTTCAGCCCCGGAATATGCGCCACAAGCGCCTGCAGCGACTGGGAATGCTGCGCGGCAGACCGGCGCGTTGCGCCCATGTTCGTGCGCAGCACCATGGGCACTTTGAGCTTTCCGCCGGACATGTAGTGCTGCTTGGCCGCCTGATTGCAGAGCTGATCCATCACCAGGTAGATGAAATCGCCGAACATCAGGTCGATGATGGGCCGGGCGCCGGTCATCGCGGCGCCCACCCCCATGCCGACAAAGCCGGGCTCCGAGATCGGCGTGTCGATCACGCGCTCGGGGCCGAATTCCTCCACGAGTCCCGACAGCACCTTGAAGGGCGTGCCGGCCTCGGCCACGTCCTCGCCCATCAGGAAGACCGACGGATCGCGCCGCATCTCCTCTGCGATGGCCTCGTTCACGGCCTTGGACAGTGTGATTTCCCGCATCTCTTCCTCCTCAGTCCGCGTAGACGTGCATGGTGACCTCGGCCGCATCCGGATAGGCGGCGGCCTCGGCATAGGCGACCGCCTCTGCGGCATCCTTCTCGATCTCGGCGGTGATCGCCTCGATCTCTTCCTCGGTGGCGATCCCTTCGGAGACGAGATGCGCACGGAAGCGGACGATCGGATCGCGGTTCTGCTTCCACTCCGTCTCCTCCTCCTTGGAGCGGTAGTAGTCGCGGTTGATGTCGCCCACGTGGTGACCGTGATAACGGTAGGTCTCGAGCTCGATGAAGAAGGGGCCTTCGCCCCGGCGGGCCCGCTCGACAAGCTTCTGTGTCAGCGTGTTGACCGCAAGCACGTCCTGCCCGTCGACGCGGTGCGCCTCGATCCCGAAGGCCTCGGCCCGCGCGGTGATCGACCCGGCGGCGATCTCCGCGGTCTTGGTATATTCCGAATAGCCGTTGTTCTCGCAGGCGTAGATGACCGGCAGGGACCAGAGCGCGGCCATGTTCATGACCTCGTACATCAGGCCCTGCGCCGTGGCGCCGTCGCCGAAGAAGCACACGGTGACATCGTCCTGTCCCATCAGCTTGGCCCGCAGCGCTGATCCGGTGGCGATCCCCATGGAGCCGCCGACGATGGCATTGGCGCCAAGGTTGCCGTGGCTCTGGTCGGCGATGTGCATCGAGCCGCCCTTGCCACGGCAGTAGCCTTCCGCCTTGCCGAGCAACTCGCAGAACATCTGCTTGAACTCGGCCCCCTTGGCAACGCAGTGCCCGTGGCCGCGGTGGGTCGAGGTGATGCGGTCGTCGTCGGTCAGCGCCTCGCAGATCCCCACGGCGACGGCTTCTTCGCCCGAATACATATGCGTGAGCCCCGGCATTTTGGCCGAGAGGTAGAGCTGGTTGGCGTTGTCCTCGAAGGTCCGGATGCGCACCATCTGGCGATACATCCGCAGGTAGTCCTCTGTGTTGTGTTTCGGATCGCCGGACATGGCAGGGTCCTTTCCTGGGGCGGACGATTGAGGTCATCCTCGGGTTCGGCCCGAGGATCTGGATGTCGGAAGATCCCCGGGGCCGGGCCCGGGGATGACGTTGCCGCCCTAGTACCGGTTGGCGATCGGCAGTTCTTCGGCCGGGAAGAGCGAGATCACCTCGCAGCCGGTCTCGGTCACCACGACTTCTTCCTCGATCCGGGCGGCAGAGTAGCCGTCGGAGGCCGGGCAGTAGGTTTCGAGCGCGAAGACCATGCCGGTCTGGATCTCCATGGGATGATCGAGCGAAACTGCGCGGCTGATGATCGGACGTTCGTGCAGGGCGAGGCCCAGACCGTGCCCGAACTGCAGACCGAAGGCCGCGTCCTCGTTCGGGAAGCCCAGGGATTCCGCCGTTGGCCAGACCTCGGCGACCTTGTCGGTGGAAACGCCCGGCTTGATCATCGCGATCGAGGCGTCGATCCACTCGCGCGCCTTGACGTAGGCGTCGTTCTGCGCCGGCGTCGCGCGTCCGACGTTGAACGTGCGGTAGTAGCAGGTCCGGTAGCCCTGGTAGCTTTGCAGGATGTCGAAGAACGCCTGGTCGCCGGGGCGGATCAGCCGGTCGGTGAAGTTGTGCGGATGCGGGTTGCACCGCTCGCCCGAGATCGCGTTGATCGCCTCGACGTCATCGCTGCCCATCTCGTAGAGCATCTTGTTCGACAGGGCGACGATGTCGTTCTCGCGCACGCCCGGTTTCAGCTCTTCGTAGATCATGTGGTAGACGCCATCGACCATGCTGGCCGCCTGTGTCAGAAGCTGGATCTCGTCCCAGTTCTTGATCTCGCGCGCCGCCAGCATGATCTGCTGGCCGTCGACAACCTTGATGCCTTCTTCCTGCAGGGCATGGAACATCGCCGTCTCGGCATAGTCGACACCCACCGGCATGTCGGCCATGCCCGCGTCCTTGATCAGCTGCGCAATCATCTTGGCATACTTGCGCATCAGGCCGAACTCGGGCGGGATCGTGCCGCGCATGCCGACGACGCCGGCCAGGCAGTGATCGGGCTCCAGCCAGTCGGAGTATTTCTGGTGATGCACCGCGGCGCTGCCGAAATCCCAGACATAGGGACTGTCATCACCGGTCAGCAGGCAGAACCGGCACATCTTGTCCCGCTCCCATTCGCCGATCTTGGTCGCGCTGACATAGCGGATGTTGTTCACGTCGAAGAGCAGCAAGGAGCCGGCGTTCGACGCCTGAAGCGACTGCCGTGTGCGCGCCAGCCGGTAGCGGCGCAGGCGGTCGTGGTCGATCCGGCGTTCGAAATCCACCGACATGTGGCCTGGGGATGGCAGTTTGGCCTCCCACTTCCAGTTGGGTTCGAGATCCTGCGGCGTCAGCAGGTTGGGCATCAGGGCACGGGACATGGTTCGGTCCTTCGGGTTGGGCGCGGGGGCCACGGATGTGTCGGATCGGGGCAGGGCCGGGCGCGGTCGCGCCAGGGACGCGTCACTGGATGCACCAGCCGCCGTCGATGTGGATCATCTGCCCGGTCATGTAGTCGCTGTCCGGCGAGCAGAGGAACGCGGCGGTTCCCACCACGTCCTCGGGATAGGAGACCCGCTTGATCTGGAGCGCGTCGCGGACGATGTCGTCGTAGGCCTGGCCCGCCTTCTCCTTGAAGCCGATCTCGACAAGATCCTTGTCGAGCTGCTCCCAAAGTGGCGTCACCACGACGCCGGGGGCATAGCCGTTCACCGTGATGCCATGTTCGGCCAGCGATATGGCCCCGCAGTGGGTCAACGCGAGACAGCCGTATTTCGAAGTGCAGTAGACGGTCACGTCCACCAGCGGCTTGCGCGAGGCGATGCTGCCGACGTTGATCAGCTTGTAGGGATAGTCCTGCTTGCCCTGGGCGATCATCTGGCGCGCCGTTTCCTGCATGCCAAGCCACATCGCCTTGGTGTTCACGTTCATGATGAGGTCCCAGTTGTCCTCGTCGATCTCCATGAAGAAACGCGGCTTGTTTACGCCTGCGTTGAAGAGACCGACGTTGATCAGACCGAACTCCTCGACCACCGCGGCAACCGCGTTGCGGTTGTCCTCGCGCTTGGTGACGTCCATCCGGACCGCGATCGCCTTGCCGTTGCCCTCGGCGTTGATCGCGTCGGCAGTGGCCTGCGCGGCATCAAGGTCGATGTCGCCGACGCAGATGTTGGCGCCCTGCGCGGCAAAGTTCCGGGCGTTCGTCGCGCCCATGCCGCCGCCGGCACCGGTGATGAGGACGTTCTTGCCCTTGAGGCGTTCGGGGTCCATGGGTTTCCTCCCTAGGTCATTGTTCCTGATAGTGTTTCTTCGACACGGGCCTGCACCCGGGCGAGGGCCTCCTCCGGCCCCGTGATGCCGCGAAGCATGTCGTGCAGCTCGTGGCCGCAGATGGCGAAGATGTCCTGGATCTGCGGGATCGGCGGGCGCGGCCAGAACTGAAGCTCGTCGCGCCAGGACATCTGGTCGACGAGCTCGAAGATTGGGCTGAGCCGGCGGACCTCCGGGTCCACCCCGACCGAATAGCGCGGCGAGGTGCGGCTGCCGTTCTGAGCATAGAGCTTCTGCGCCGCGGGCGAGGTGAAGACGCAGAGCGCGTCGACGGTATCCTGCACGCGGTCCTTGGCGAGGTTCGAGGGCACGCAGAACACGTAGCCTCCGACCGGCGCAATGGGCGCGCCCTCGGGGCCATGAGGATGCGGGATGTAGCCCGTGTTGCCATGTGCGGGGCAGGTGTCGTCCAGCTCGAAATAGGGGGCGAGCAGCGTGTACCCGTAGGCCATGGCCACCTTGCCCGCGGCATAGGGGCGGACGCGCTCGTACCAGGACATCGACAGGATGTCGGGCGGCGAAAAGCGCATCAGCTCCACCAGGTATTCGGCGGCCGCAAGCGCCTTCGGCGTGTCGAACATCGGGCGGAAGCGGCGCCCGGCCAGGTGGTCCGCGTCGAAGCCGCCGGCAATCGGGTCGAGGTCGACAATGGGCTGACCGAAGGCCGCGCAGGTCATCATGAACGTGTGCCCGAGCGCCGTGCCCCGCGCCGCGTTCCAGGCGACGCCGTAACGCCCCGCGCGCGGATCGTGGAAGCGTTCCGCCGCCTCCAGGACCTGCGCGGTGGTCGTCGGCGGCTCGAGCCCGTCGTTGGCAAACCAGTCCTTGCGATAGAACATGAGTTCCGGCGTGGTCTGGCTCGGCACGCCGTAGGGCACGCCGTTCCAGTGCGCGGCACGCCATCCGGCGGTGTGAAAGTCGCTTGGGTCGAGGCGTTCGACATCCATGATGTCGGGCAGCGGGCAGATCAGCCCCTTGGCTACGAATTCGCCCAGCCAGGGCAGGTCGATCGCGATCAGGTCGTAACGGCTCTTCGCGCGGTTGGCGTTTCGCAGCGCCTCTTCCCGCAACCGGTCGATGGAGAAGGCGCGCTGATGGATGTCCGTGCCGACCAGCTGTTCGAACTGCCGCTTCAGATTGCCCATGACAAGGAAAGTGGGATCGCCGTGGACGAGGATCCGCATCCCGCCCGGCAGCTTCAGGGGACGGGGCAGGGCCGTCGGAGGCGGGATCGTCGCCTGACCGGCCTGGTAGGAGCCGCCGAAGAAATAGTCCTGCGTGTTCGACCCGCCGCCGAAGGTGGCGGAGCCCATGCGGTCGATACGGCCGGCCAGTTCGTTGAAACGGGCCAGCAGCGCGGCGCTCGGATGCAGCGAAAAGCTCTTGCCCGTCTTGGTGCGCGGCCGCTGTTCGACAAGTCCGGCCTTCTGGATGCCGGAAAGCTTGCGCATCGCGGTGGCGTAGGGGACCCGGGCAGCCGACACCATGGACGAGGTCGACACAAGTTTGCCGTCGATATGGCCGCGCATCAGATGCAGGATCATGTTGAGATGCGGGTTGGGTGTTGTCGGGTCCAGGGTGGTATCGATTTCGAGGGAAAGCTCGCTCAGGAAGGCGACCACGCGCTCCAGATCCGGCCCCGTCTGGGGGGGCGCCTCGCTTGTCGCGGACTGTCCGTCATGGATATTTTCGGATGCCAGCGTGGTCATGTCCTGTCCGGAGCTTGAATTTCGGGTGCTGAACGGTGGCGGTGCCATGTTGCCCTCCCTTGATTGTTCAGATTGAAAACCGACAGTATCGTCAGTTTATCCAATATGGATAAAAGCATATCCAATTTAGATAAAAACCACTCGTTCCCGGTGTCCGAAAATGACGCTGGATGACGACAGATTGCACCGGGCGATTCCCGGGCTGGGAGGACAGCCGCAATCGCTGGGACATACCCAAAGGGAGGAAAGACATGACACGCACGCTTACCGCCGCGCTCGCCGCGACGACCATGCTGACCGGCGCCGCAATGGCACAGGACACCATGACAATCGGCATCACCCAGAACAACGTGGGCGTCGACAGCTACCAGACCACCTACGAGCAGGCCTTCATCAATGCCGCCGAGGCCAATGACGCGGTCGAGACCGTGGTGCTCGACGCAGGCGGCGACGTCGCCCGCCAGATCGCGCAGGTCGAGGACCTGATCCAGCAGGAAGTCGATGCCATCATCATCTGGCCGACCAACGGCGAGGCCGTCATTCCCGCGGTGCGCAAGGCCAGCCAGGCCGGCATCCCGGTGATCGTGACCAACTCCAACATCGCCGAGCAGGGCTTCGACTTCGTGGCCTCCTTCTCCGGCCCCGACAACATCACCCAGGGCGCCCGCGCGGCCGAGATCATGTGCGATCGCTTCAAGGACCAGGGCATCGACGGCGAGGCGAAGATCGTTCAGATCTCGGGCCAGCCCGGCTACACCACGGCCATCGAACGCGCGAAGGGCTTCGAGGACCGTCTGCCCGAGGTCTGCCCCGACGTGGAGCTTGTCGAGACGCAGCCGGGCGACTGGAACCGCGAGAAGTCGCAGCAGGTCATGGAAGCCTTCCTGGTCAAGTACGACGACATCGACGGCGTCTATGCCGGCGACGACAACATGGGCGTGGGTGCCCTGAACGCCGCCAAGGCCGCAGGCCGCGCCGGCGACATAACCTTCGTGGGCGCCACCAACTTTGCCGTCGGCTACGAGGCGATGGAGGCGGGCGACTACTGGGGCTCGATCTACCAGTCGCCGGTCGACGATGCCGAGGCCGCGCTGCAGACCGCCATCGACGTCCTGAACGGCGAAGAAGTCCCCTTCCTGAACTACTTCGACACGCCGAAGATCACCCAGGACAACATGGGCGACTTCGAGAAGCCCGTCTTCTGAGTTCCTCCCCAAGGGGCGCGGGGCCGAAAGGCTTCGTGCCCCGACGGAGGAGGGGACGGGGAACTTCCCCGTCCGGCATCGATCTCATGCGATTTGGAGGGGAGCATGGCGGCACTGACTAGGGCCGGTATCGGGGGGCTGATGGCCCGCCAGGGAATTCTCGTGGCCTTCGTGGTCTTCATGATCGCTTTCGCGATCGCCAACCCGCGCTTCATCGCCATCGACAACATATCCGGCGTCATCCGCTCCTCGGCGATCCTTGGCGTCATGGCACTGGGCGTCACCTTCGTCGTGATCGGCGGCAACCTGGACCTATCGGTGGGGTCGATGATGTCCTTCTCGACCATCGTCGTTCTCGATCTTCACGACACGCTCGGGCCCGCGCTCGCCATTCCGGCCATGTTCGCCCTGACGCTCTGCCTCGGGGCCTTCATCGGGTTCCTTGTGGGCTATCTCCGGCTCAATTCCCTGATCGTCACGCTGGGCATGCTGTCCGCGATCCACGGGCTGACGCTGACCTGGTCGGGCGGCAAGAACATGGACATCGCCGACAAGGAGGGCACCTGGTTCGGTGTCTTCGGCCAGGGCGAGGTCGCGGGCATCCCGGTGCCGATCCTGCTGTTTGCCGCTCTGGCGGTCGTGCTGAGCTTCGTGCTCTCGGCCACGCCCTTCGGGCGCAAGGTCTACGCCGTCGGCGGCAACGGCACCGCAGCCACCTTCTCGGGCGTGCCGCGGGCGCGCGTGGTTTTCATGACCTACATCGTCTCCGCCGCCTGCGTCGCCACGGCAGGCCTCATGCAGGCCAGCCGCTCGCTGGGATCGCAGAACACCGCGGGGCAGGGGATGGAGCTTGAGGTTCTGGCCGCGGTCATCCTCGGCGGCGCGTCGCTGCTGGGGGGCTCGGGCACGGTCTTCAAGACGGTCATCGGCGTCCTGATCTTGGGCTTCATCCAGAACGGCCTGCTGCTCGTCGGGCTGGAGTTTTACGTTCAGTACGTCGTGACCTGGGTCATCATCATCCTCGCGGTCTGGCTCGACATCGCCGCGAAGCGCGGCCGTCTCTGGTCGCCGATCGCGTAAGGGAGCTTGCCAAATGTCGCAATCCACACCCCAACCGCTGGCCTCGCCCGTCGAGGCCGACACCCCACCGCGCCGCGTCAGGTCGGGAATGCTCGTGCAGGGCGCGATCTGGGGCTTTGTCGTGCTGGAGCTGATCTTCTTCAGCGTGGCGGGGCGGTTCCTGTCGAACTCTGACACGGCCTTCCTCGAACTCGACAACATGCTTCTGTTGCTGAAGCAGTCCGCGCCCATCGGGATCATCGCGCTTGGCATGACGATCGTCATGATCAACGGCAACATCGACCTGTCGGTTGGCGCCACATTCGCCCTTTCGGCCATCGTCCTGCTCGACAGCATGACCTGGCCCTTCATGGCCGCAATGGGCGACTGGGCGATCCCGCTGGCCTGGGTCTTCGCGCTGTCGACGGGGCTGGTGCTGGGCTTCATCAACGGCATGATTGTCTGGAAAACCGGCGTCGATGCCTTCATCGTCACGCTGGGCTCGATGCTGGGCTACCGGGGTCTTGTCTTCATGTACAACGGCGAACAGCCCACCAGCCATCTCAACTGGACGCTCGTGGATTTTGCCGAAGCGCAGTTTCTCGGACTGCACACGGCAACGTGGTTCCTGCTGGGCACGGCGCTGGTTCTGTGGCTCGTGATGACCAAGACGGTGCACGGCCGCAACGCCTATGCCATCGGCAACAACCGCGAGGCGGCGGTGAACGCGGGCATCCGCGTGGGCCCGCATTTCCTGCTGAACTTCATGCTGATCGGCTTCCTCGCGGCGCTCTCCGCGGTGGTCTTCTATTCCGAAAGCGGATCGGTGAACCCCAACGACGGCATGCTCTATGAGCTCTGGGCGATCACCGCCGTGGTGCTGGGGGGCACCAAGCTCTCGGGCGGCTATGGCTCGATCATCTCGACGCTCGGTGGCGTCATCGCGATCCAGCTGTTGCGCAAGGGACTCGGCTATATCGGCGCGGATACCGAGACGGTGAACCTCGTGATCGGTCTCATCCTCATCGCGGTGCTGTTCCTTGATCGGCAGCTCAACCGCAAAGGCAGCGAGGCGTTGAAGATATGACCCAACCCGTCCTGAGACTCGAAGGCATCGTGAAGACCTTTCCCGGGGTGCGCGCGCTCGACGGGGTCGACCTCGAGGTTCGGCCCGGCGAGGTTCATGCCCTGATGGGCGAGAATGGCGCCGGCAAGTCCACCCTGATGAAGGTGCTCGGCGGTATCCTGCAGCCCAACGAGGGGAGGATCTACATCGCCGAGGCGCCCACCGTCATGACCTCGCCCATCCAGGCAAAGGGCAAGGGCGTGGTCTTCATCCACCAGGCGCTGAGCCTCGCCGACGAGCTGACCGTGGCCGAGAACATCTTTCTCGGCGAGCTTCCCCGCAAGAGCTTCGGCCGCGTCGACTGGCAGAAGCTCTACGCTGACACCGACGCCATCCTCTCGCAGCTTCGCGTGAAATTCGACGCCCGGACCCGCGTCGGCGACCTCTCCATCGCCAACCAGCAGATGGTCGAAATCGCCCGCGCCCTGACGGTGGAACCCCGCGCGGTGATCTTCGACGAACCCACCGCCTCGCTGACCGACGCGGAGAAATCGGTGCTGTTCGACGTGATCTTCGACCTGAAGGCGCGTGACGTCGGGATCATCTACATCTCGCACCGGATGGAAGAGATCTTCCGCATCACCGACCGGATCAGTGTCCTGCGCGACGGGCAATACCGGGGCACCCTGGTGACCAACGAGACCACCGAGGACGAGGTCACGCAGCTCATGATCGGGCGCAGCCTCGATTTGTCGCGCGCCCCGACAAAGCACGAAGTGGGCGAGGTCGCGCTTGAGGTGGACGGCCTCTCCTGCGGGCATCTCTACCGCGATGTCAGCTTCAACGTCCGAAAGGGCGAGGTGCTTGGGTTCTACGGTCTTGTGGGGGCCGGCCGAACCGAGATCGCCGAAACGCTCTTCGGTCTGCGCAGCCCCGATGCAGGCAGGATCCGGATCGACGGGCAGGAGGTCCGCATCGCCTCGCCCATCGACGCGATCCGGCAGGGTATCGGCCTCGTGCCCGAGGATCGCAAGGGGCAGGGGCTGGTGCTCGGCATGAACTGCCGGGACAACATGACCCTGCCGCAGGTAGACGACCTGACCGCTGGGCCCTTTGTCTCCGACGGGGCCGAGGTGTCGATCTTCGACCAGTACCGCGACAAGCTCGACATCCGAACACCGGGCTGGCGGCAGCTGGTGGGCAACCTGTCGGGCGGCAATCAGCAGAAGATCGTCATCGGCAAGTGGCTCGCCATGCGGCCCGAGGTGCTGATCGTCGACGAACCCACCCGCGGCATCGACGTCGGCTCCAAGTCCGAGATCCACAACCTGATCCGGGACCTTGCCGCCCAGGGCTATGCGGTGATCGTCATCAGCTCGGAAATGCCCGAGGTTCTGCATGTCTCGGACCGCATCGTGGCGATGTATTCGGGGCGTGTCATGCGCGAATTCACCGCCGAAGAGGTGACCGAGGACAGCCTGATCCAGGCGATCTCGGGCATCACCCCGGACAAGGTCGCCTGATGCGGGTTGGCTTTGCGGGGCTGGGCCGCATGGGAAGCGCCATGGCGCGCAACCTGTCCCGCGCCGGGCACGAGGTGACCCTCTGGAACCGCTCGCGCGAAAAGGCCCATGCGCTGGCCCGCGAAACGGGCGCCGCTGTCGCCGACACGCCAAAGTCGCTGGTGGAGGCCGCGGAGGTCGTGGTGACCATGCTCGCCGACGATCGATCTTCCGAAGCGGTGCACATGGGCGACGACGGGCTCTTCTTCGGCACCGGCGCCGGCGTCTTTCTCGAGATGGGCACCATGAGCCCGGATCACATCCGGGCCCTCGTCGATAGCGCGCCCGAGGAAACCCGGGTGATCGACGCCCCGGTTTCCGGGGCCACACAGGCCGCCGAGGCGGCGCAGTTGCTCATCATGGCCGGGTGCACCGAGGCGGAGGCGGAACCGCTGAAGCCGCTGCTGGAGGCCATGGGCAAGCAGACCATCTGCCTTGGCAGGGCGGGCCATGGGGCCGTCATGAAGCTGGCGGTCAACTCTCTCATCCATGGCATCAACCAGACGCTGGCAGAGGCGCTCACGCTGGCCGAGGCAGCAGGTATCGAGACGGCTTCCGCCTTCGACGTCATCGAAAGCAGCGCCGCCGCCGCGCCGATGCTCTCCTACCGCCGACCGCTCTACCTCGACGAGGCCGCCCACGACGTGACCTTCACCGTGGCACTGGCACGCAAGGATATGGAGGTCACCGCAGCCCTGGCCGAGAGCCTGGGCACGCGGATGGCGCAGGGGCAGGTGACTCTCGCCGCCCTGCTGGAGGCCGAGGCGCAGGGTTACGGGGCGCGCGACATGGCCTCCATTCTGGACTTCACGAGAAAGGCAGCACGATGAAGGCAGCACTCTTCGTCGGCGGCTGGGAGGGGCATACCCCCACCGCCTTCGCCGACTGGTACACCGAGCTTCTCGAAGCCAACGGTTTCGAGGTGCAGGTTCACGATACGCTGGCGCCGCTTGAGCGGCCGGAGGAGATGGCCGACGTCGATCTGATCACGCCGATCTGGTCCTCGGCCCGTTCCGGGCACCGCGAGGAGTTCGGCAACATGACCAAGGCCCAGGAAGACGGCCTGCTGAAGCTCGTGGGCGAGGGGTGCGGTCTGGCCGGTTGGCATGGTCATATGGGCGATGCCTTCCGCGACCGGCCGACCTATCATTTCCTGATCGGCGGACAGTTCGTGGCCCATCCTCCCGGATGGCCGGACAACCTGCAGCCGCGAGAGGACTACATCGACTACGACGTCACGATCTGCCGCCCCGCCCATCCTCTGGTCGAGGGGATCGGCAGCTTCCGCCTGAAGTCCGAGCAATACTACATGCTCGTCGATCCCTCGAACGAGGTTCTGGCCACGACAACCTTCTCCGGCGACCACCTCTGGTGGATCGAGGGGACGGTCATACCGGTCACCTGGACACGCCGCTGGGACCGGGGACGGGTGTTCTACTGTTCCATCGGGCACGAGCTCGCCGATCTGAAGGTGCCACAGGTGACCGAGATGATCCGCCGTGGCGCGCTCTGGGCCGCCGAAGGCCGGCAGGCGTTGCGCGCCGCCGCATAGACCGGACACTTGAGTGAAACCCTGCGCCCGGGCAGGGCACAGGGCGGGGGTTTCGCAACTTCGCCGAGGGCCGTCAGGCGCCTGCGGCGCCGAGCTTGTCCAGTGCCTCAGACGAGAGTTTCAGTTCGGCGGCCCGGGTAAAGCTCTCGACCTGCGAGACGCTCGTGGCGCTTGCGATGGGGGCGGTGACTCCGTCCTGCGCGATCAGCCATGCAAGCGAGACTTCCGAGGGCGTCGCGTCATGGTCCGCCGCGACCTCGTCCAGCACGCCGAGGATCCGCATCCCGCGTTCGTCGAGGTACTTCTCGACCATCGCGCCACGCTTGCGGCCTTCGAGGTCCGAGGCCTCGCGGTACTTGCCCGTCAGGAAGCCGGAGGCGAGCGAGAAATAGGTCACCACGCCGATGTCGTTCGAGATGCAGAGTTCCTGCAGAGCACCTTCGAAGGCGCCGCGGTCGTAGAGATTGTATTCGGGCTGAACGACCTGGTACTCGGGCAGCCCCTCCATCTTCGCCACTTCCAGCGCCGCGCTCAGCAGTTCCGCGTCGTAGTTCGATGCGCCGATGGCACGGATCTTTCCGGCCTCGATCAGCTTCTGATAGGCGCCCAGCGTTTCCTCGTGCGGGACCTCGCGATCGGGCCAGTGCGAGAAGTAGAGGTCGATATTGTCCACCTGCATGCGCTCAAGCGACCTGTCGACGGCCTTCGTGATCCAGGCCTCGGAAAGCCCCTTTTCACCCGGTCCGCCCATGTCCGACCCGACCTTGGTGAAGAGCTTCACCCGGTCGCGCATGCCGGGGCGCGCCGCGAACCACTTACCCAGCATGGTCTCGGATTCGCCGCCTGAATGACCCTCGGCCCAGGCGGAATAGACGTCGGCGGTGTCGATCGTGTCGAAGCCGTGGTCGATGAAAGCGTCGAGGACGCGAAAGCTCTCCTTTTCGTCCGTCGTCCAGCCGAGAACGTTTCCGCCGAAGACGATCGGCGCGATTTCGAAACCGGTCTTGCCCAGTGTCCTGGTCTGCATCTTGTTTCCTTCGATCTTTCCGGCGCTTCGGGCCTCCGAGGGCGGGGGCTGTGCCCTTGCCCCGGCCGTCGCGCCTGCCTGGTGCGCCTCGTCAACAGACCGGATCACTTGATCGTTCCGCGCATGCGACCGAACGCGACAGCAGACAGGCACCCCGAGGGCCGGGCAGCGAATGGAGCGAGGGGCAAGAGGGTAGAGGGGTCTTCATATGCGTTCCGTTTCTCCGTTCCGGAGAAATGGACTGGGTGAAAATGCAGAAGATCAGGCGCCGCGGTCGCGGCGTCTGGAGGCCAGTTCTTCCAGCGGCAGGGCCGCGTCGCGACCGAGGTCGTCGAGAAGGAAATCCGACATTGCGAGCAGCGCGGCATACTCGCGCTCTTCCCTGCAGGCTGCGCGCCAGCTTCGCCACGCCGCCGCGATACGGGAACCAAAGCCGGGCACGGCTGCCGGCAGGGATGGAGCGGCCGATGTCGACGCGGGGATCTTGATCGTCATTCCGGTCTCCTTCCGATCGAATGCGGAGCGGGAGTTAAGTCTGCGCCAGGCCGCATCGTGTTGCCCGTTGCGGCGGTACGCACGAATCCGCTGCAGCCGGTGCCGCTGAAGGCGGCAACATTCCGACCCCTCCCGGACGTCAGCGGAACGATCTCGTTCGCCGCGCGCCTGCGCGGTCCCGCGGGCGGCTCCTCGAAGGACAGAAGATCTGCGAACCCTCTCTCGCCCAGCCGTTTCCGGACGTCTTGCGTCGCACCGCGAAGCCGCAGGGTGCCGCCCTGCGTGCGCAATAGGACTGCGGCGACAAAGAACCCGCGCATGCCGGCGCGTGTCATGAGCGTGACGCTGCTCAGGTCCACGACAAGCAGCCTGCAGGGCTGCGTCGCGCAGCTGCACAGGGCATCCATCAGCTTCCCAGCGCTACGGCTGTCGACGGCACCGCGGACCGTCACGATGTGCGTGTCACCAAACCGATTGCTATCGATGTCCATGTCAAAGTCTCTCTTTCAAATGGGTCGGTCACGGCACCCGGCAAAATGACCGGGCCCTCGTGTGGCCGTCATTGATGACCGTGCGTGGTGGCGAGCGTTGTGACGGCCGTGCGAATGACGGCCGCGAAGAGTTGTATTTGCGCGGTGTCCCCGGTGGCACTTCCCGTCACGACACGGCGCAATCGTCCGGGCCTGCCTCGGGCCCCTGTGAATGCCTTCACTTCCCCCTCCCACGATCCGTGGCACCCAACCTTCGGAATGCGGGAGGAAGAGACATGACGCCGGAAATCTGGATCACGCTGGCGGCCGCGAACTTCGCGGCCTACCTGGCTCCGGGGCAGAACATGGCCCTCGTCGGAGCCGCAACGGCCCGATCGGGCCTGCCCGGTGGCCTGTCCGCGGTGGGAGGCATCCTCATGGCGGAATTCGTCTGGACCGCCGCGGCGCTGGGGCTCACCCTGACAGCCCGCGAAATCGACGGAAACGTCATGCTGGCGCTCCAGGTGTCGGGGGGCACCTACCTCGTCTGGTCCGGCTGGAAGGTGCTGAACTCGCCACCGTCTCCGGAGATGGCTGTGCTCGGTGCGTCAGGCGGATGCGTCCGGAATGCTTCCATGGGCCTGTGGGTCGGGCTGGCCAACCCGCTGGCGCTCGTGTTCTTCGTGTCGATCTTTCCCAGCCTCGTTTCCGCCATGGCGGGCGAGACGCCGTTCAACCTGCTGGCCTTCTGCGGGACGGCGGTGCTGGTGTCCTCGCTGGCTGCCCTGGCGCCCTATCTGGCGGTTTCACAGGTCCTTGTCCGGGCAGGGCAGGCGCGGCGCCTGAATGCGCTCTCTGGGGGCGCGCTGCTCTTCGTGGGGCTCGCCGCCATCGCCTGGACGACCCTCTGACCTCAGCGCGGCCGGGCGAGCTCGGTCGCGCTTTGGGCCCGGGCGGCGAGCGCTGCGAGATCCGGGATCGAGAACAGGCCGTCGGTCTGCGTGATCAACCCGTCAAGGGTCAGCGCGGCAAGCCGCTTGTTCACCGACTCGCGGGTCACACCCAGCATCTGGGCAAGCTCGGTCTGGGAAAAACGGCGCCGGAACTCGGCCCGGCCATCGTCGATCACGGCGTGGGCCACTGCCAGATCCTGCAGCTTCTGGGCAAGCCGGACATCCAGCCCGAGAAAGGCAAAGGCCCCCATGTCCACGGTGTTGCGCCGCAGGACTTCGCAAAGCAGCTGGATCAGGTGACGTGCCAGTCTCGGGTCCTCGGCCAGCGCCATATCGAGCGCGGGCAGGGGCGTCAGGAGGCATTCGGTCGCTTCCAGCGCGGTGGCATTCGCGCTGCGCGGCAGCCCGTCGAGGATGGCGATCTCGCCAAAGGTCTCGCCGGGTTCCATGAGCGCAAGCGTCAGTTCGCGTCCGTCGAGGTCGGCAATCCAGATCCGCACGAGACCGGAAAGAACGACCCGCAGACTGTCGGCCTCGTCCCCCTCCATAAAGATTGTGCTGCCCTTCTTGCCGCGCACTTCCTGGCTGGCGCGCGCCAGCGGTTCGAGGCTTTCGCGCGCGGCCCCCGAAAACAGGTGGCATCCCTTGATGGCGGCGATCTTGCGTTCGAGCATGCGGAGCTTCCAGGTTGCGTAACCCGGGCGACTGCCGCCTGGGGGACTGCCAGTCTCTTAGCCGGTACGCCCGTCGGTCACCAACTCGGAATACTGTCCGGTGGACCCGCCCGGCGCTTTGGGCGCGCCGGGCGGAGGAGATCAGGAAAACTGGCGGGGGATCGAGGCCGCGAAGTCGTGTTCGCGTTCGAGTGTCCCGTCGCACCAGGCCCGCAGGGTGGCCGAGATATGGAAGTTCTCGGCATCAGAGGTCAGCCGGGTCCAGGTTTCCGTCCTGACGGCCCAGCCGTCCCGGGACATCTCGTGCACCCAGGTGACCTCGCCCTCGGCCGATTGCGGCTCGTGGGGCAGGACGGAGTACCGCTCGCGTCCCTCTGCCGAGTGGAAGAACTGATGCGGTTCGATCGTCGCGGCGCCCTCGTGGTCGCGGACCTCTATCGTGACACGGCCGGTGTCGAGATCCTGTCCCACGCGCCATTCCGAGCGCGGGGCCTCGTGATACGACACCTCCAGCGGCGCCCCCGCACGCGGCGGATCGAAGTCGGCCAGTCGCGGTCCGGGCCCCGAGCGCAGCGGCAACAGCAGCTCGGACTCGCCGGGAATGACGCTCAGCGTCACCGGCTCGGGCGTGGGCCAGGCGATGGGGAAGTAGCTTGTCGAGAGCGACAGCCGCAGGCGGTGTCCGGCGCGCAGCGTCTGGGCCACGTGCTTGAGCGGCACCTCAACCGTGAAGGCCTCTCCGGGAACAAGATCCTTGGGTTCGGCGTGCCCATCGCGATGGCAGAGGTTGAACGGTCCGTGGCTGATCCGCGTGCCCGCGCCGTCGGGGGCGACGTCCACAAGCCGGGCGATGACCTGCGCGACCGGCTGGTCGACGCGGCAGCGCAGCCGCAGCACCGCGTCGCCCACAAGCTGCAGGTCGCTTTCCAGCGGTGCCGTCTCGAACACCAGGCTTCCGGCGTCGTCGTGCCGCTGGTCGGTCGGCTGGTCGCCCGGATGCGCGTAGGAACACCACTTGCCGCCGTGCAGCCCGACCCAGAGTGGCGAACAGATCGACATCTCCGCGCCCTCGCGGCCCGCGCCGGGCGCAAGCCCGCCATCGGCGCCCAGCCCGTAAGACACGCGCTCGACATTCGGCGAGGGCCAGGTCGGCTCGCCGATCCAGTGCCCCTCGCGCATCTCGTAATGGCTTTGCGGTTCGGCGTGATCCTGCAGGAAGAGCCGCAATGAGGGCTCGTCCATGATCCCGGTGTCCTGACCCTTCAGCCAGTGGTCCCACCAGCGGGTTTCCTCGGTCAGCCAGTCGATGGCCGGGCCGGGTTCGCCCAGATGCGGGTAGCGGTGAGACCAAGGGCCGACGATCCCCTTGGCAGGCGAGCGCAGGTTTTCGACCAGCCGGAAGACCGAGCGGCAGTAGCCGTCCGCCCAGCCCGAGACGGCATAGACCGGAACATCGATGTCATCCCAGTTTTCGCAGACCGAGCCGTGACGCCAGAAATCGTCGCGCGTCTGGTGCGCCAGCCAGGTTTCCAGCCAGAGCCCGGACTCGTCGAGCCGCCGGTGCCACATCTCGCGCCACTTGTCGCCCACGTGCTTGGGGTCGGGTGGCAGGGTGTTGATCCCGAACATGACCGAGGCCCAGGACAGCTGATCCCCAAGCGGCACGCCGCCCATGTAGTGGATGTCGTCCGCGTAACGGTCGTCCGTTGAACAGATCGTCACCACGGCCTTGAGCGCCGGTGGCCGAAGCGCCGCAAGCTGAAGGCCGTTGAAGCCACCCCAGGAGATACCGACGATGCCGACCCCGCCGTCGCACCAGGCCTGTTCGGCGATCCAGGCGATCACGTCGCAGCCATCGGCAAGCTCGAGCTCGGTGTACTCGTCCTTCATCACCCCTTCGGATTCCCCTGTGCCGCGCAGGTCGACACGGACATAGGCATAGTCGCGCGAGGCGAGCCAAGGCGCCCGTGCAGCATCGCGCTCCAGCGTCTTGTCGTTCTTGCGGTAAGGGATGTACTCGAGAATGGCCGGCACAGGCGCAGTCTCGGCGCCCTCGGGCATCCAGATCCGCGCTGCGAGTTTCGTGCCGTCGGGCATCGGGATCTCGACGTGTTCGCGTTCTTCGACCGCGCGCGGCAGGTCGGTATCGACTTTCATGTGGGGTGTTCTCCGCAGAGGCGCGGCCTTGTCCCTGGTGACAGGGACAAGGCCGGAAGGGTCAATCGAGGATATCGTCGAATTCGTAGTTCAGCCGCTTCATGACCTGTTCGTAGTTCCAAAGCAGCTTGGACCGGGTCTTGGCACCCATCCAGACCGACGCTACGGCAAAGCTGTAGGCGTCCTGTTCGGGCAGCTGCGACAGCGTCATGCCTTTCTCGAGGTAGGACGAGATGCGGGTGCTCTCGACCTGCTCGGCTGCGACCTCGATCTCGGCGCGCGACGGCACGCGCGAGGCGGTCGCATCGCTGAAGAAGACCCGGTAGAAGAACTCGGCCGCGACGTTGTGCTTGCCTTCCCGCTTGGGCATGTCCGGCTTGCGCCCGAGGCCGAGGTCCACCGTCACCTGCTGATGACTGACACCGTCGACCATCTCGAACAGGTCGCAGTGCGACTGCGCGATGCGGGTGTTGATCTCCAGAAGCCAGATCTGGTTGTCGACCTCGTCCCAGAAATACTCGATGTTGAAGCCGGCATTGTCGTAGCCGATATGCTCCATCACCTTGCGAGAGATCTCCCACATCTGTTCCTGAACCTTCTGGGGCAGGGTGGAGGGGTAGAGGTAGTAGAAGAAGCTCAGGACCTGCGGATAGCGGATCGAATCCACGGTCCCGTAGCAGGTCACCTCGCCGTTGTGGACATAGCCTTCGACCGTGCACTGCCGCCCGCCGATGACCCGCTCGGCCATGCAGTAATGGCCTTCGATGGTGCGGATGTCCTCGGGCAGGTCGGCCTTTTCCAGGATGGCGTTGAACGGCTCCGAGATGCTGCCGATCTCGGCGCGCAGCTTCTCGGTCGCGTAGTCGAAGTCCTCCGGGCTGTCGATACGGAAGCCAAGGCGCGAGCCCGACGACTTGATCGGCTTGACGAAGAAGGGAAACCGCAGCCCGGCCTCGCCGATCTTGGACAGCGCCTCTTCATCGAAGGGATCGAAGGCGGTGAAGTTGGGCGTGTGTTCCGGGACCACCTCGTTCATCACTTGTCGCGACCAGAACTTGTGCTCGCACTTCAGCAGGCTCTCGAGCGAGGCATTCGGCGTGTCGTACTTGGCGCTCAACAACGGCAGCATGGTCGAGACCGGAAAGTCGATATAGCCGACGATGGCGTCGATGGAACCGTCGAAGGCATCGAGCCTGGCCTCTGCCTCGGCCAGCATCGCGGGAATGTCGAATTCCTGGGTCTCGTAGACCTGGGCCGGTGTCAGGAGCTGGTGAAAGGCGACATCCTCGACACCGCGCAGGCGTTTCAGACGCTCGGCGTTATAGTCGTTCAGCCCGACGACAAACACGTTCCGTGTCATGTTGAAATCCTCCCCTGTCGCCCACCGCGACAGATTGCTTTTCGTGTATGGATTGGCTCAGGCGCGCGACAGATCGGACTGGTGAGGGAAGCTACGCCCCTTCAGCCGCTCGGTCGTACCTTCGATGTCCTCGATCAGCAGAAGCAGGAAGTCGCCCCGCTGCGCCTCGTCGATGGCCTGCTCCACGGCGTCGGTCTCTTCCATGACGATCTTGACCTCGCAGGAGGTTCCGGCCGAGGCCGCGCCGTCGTGGATGAGCTTTGCCGTCTCGCCGGTCGCGCGGCCACGCGCGTCGGTCTCGAAGACGTAGAGCGTATCGCACATCTTCGAAAGCTGCGCGCCGAGCGCGGCCAGATCCTCGTCCCGCCGGTTGCCGGGGGCCGAGGCGACACCGATCCGCCGTTGTGTGGCGAGGCCGCGTACAAGCGGCTCCAGGGCCTCGAGTGCCGGCACGTTGTGGCCGTAGTCGATCAGGCACTTCACGCCGTCGGCCTCGAAGTAGTTCGTGCGGCCGGGCATCTGCGTGGGCGTCGGGTGGAAGGTGGTCAGACCTGCGCGGACATCGTCGATCTCGATCCCGTGCGCGATGGCGGCGGCGGCGGCTGCCATGGCGTTCTGCACGTTGAAGCGCGCGTGCCCCTCGAACGAGATCGGCACGTCGTTGACGTCGCAGATTTCCACGGTGACCTTGCCACGCAGCATGACGATCTTGCCGTGCTTGACCGTCAGCACCATGCCGAGTTCGCTGAGGTGATCCTGCAGGGCAGGGTTCTCGGGGTCCATCGTGAAGTAGATGATCTCGCCCCGGGCCCAGTATGTGCCCTGATCCATCACCAGCGGGTCGTCCGCGTTCAGCACGCAGTAGCCACCCTCGCGCTTCACGGCATCGACGATCACTGTCTTGCAGCGTGCAAGCTCGTCAAGCGTGTGAATGTCGCGCTCGCCAAGGTGGTCCGAGGCGATGTTGAGCAGGACGCCCACGTCGCATTCGTCAAAGCCGAGGCCCCGGCGCATGATGCCGCCGCGCGCGGTCTCAAGCACCGCATGTTCCACGGTGGGTTCGCGCAGGACTGCATGGGCCGCTGCCGGCCCCGAGTAGTCGCCGCGCAGGATCACGTGGTTGTCGATCTCGACCGTGCCGGTACAGCCCATGCCGACGGAATGGCCCGCCTGCCGCAGGATATGGCTGATAAGACGCGTGGTGGTCGTCTTGCCGTTGGTCCCGGTGATCGCGGTGATCGGGATGCGCCCGTCATCCGTCGGATCGGGGAAGAGCATGTCGACGATGTGTTCGCCCACGGGGCGCGGCGTGCCGTGCGTCGGTGCCATGTGCATCCGGAAGCCGGGCCCGGCGTTCACTTCGACCACACCGGCCGACTGTTCCTCCAGCGGCTTCGACAGTGTCTCGGCCAGCAGGTCGATACCGATCACGTCCAGTCCGACAAGCCGTCCGATCCGCTCCATGGCGAACTTGACCTCAGGGTGAACCTCGTCGGTCAGGTCCGTCGCCGTGCCCCCGGTCGAGATGTTGGCCGTCGACTTGAGGAAGGCGATTTCGCCCTCTGGCAGGACGGTGTCCAGTGTGAAGCCGCACTGTTCCAGCATGCGGTGCGTCTGTTCATCGACATGGATTTGCGTCAGCAGGTTCTCATGCCCCACGCCCCGGCGCGGGTCCGCATTCTCGCAGTCGATCAGCTGCTGGATGGTGCTCCGACCGTCGCCGGTGACATGCGCCGGGCGCCGGCGTGCGGCCGCGACCAGCTTGCCGTCGATAACCAGGATGCGGTGATCCTCGCCCCGGATGTAGCTTTCGACGATGACCCCGTCTCCGGCCTCGCGCAGCCGCTCGACAGCCGCATCATAGCCCGAACGAAGATCCTCCATCGAGTTGATGTCCGTCGTCACACCACGTCCGTGGTTGCCGGAAAGCGGCTTGGTCACGACGGGCCAGCCGATCCATTCGGCGGCCTCCTGCGCCTCTTCCCAGGAATAGCAGTTCTGTCCGCGGGGCACTGTCACACCAGCGTCGCCGAGGATCTGCTTGGTCCAGTCCTTGTCGTCCGCGATGGAGTGGCCGATGATCCCGGACGCATCCGTGACGGTCGCCTGGAAGCGGCGCTGCTTCACGCCGTGCCCGAGCTGGGTGTAGCTCGTGCCCTCGGTGAGATTGTAGTAGGGGATGTTGCGCGTCTTGGCCGCGTTGACGATCGCCCCGGTCGAGGGGCCGAGCGCATTGGCGTCCCGCACCTGCTTGAGGTGATCGATGTGTGGCTTGAGGTCGACCTCTTCACCATCGTAGAGCGTCTTCACGATCTCGACGGCCGCCTCGCCCGCCGCGATCCCGGTCGCCTCGTCACGGTAGCGATAGACGACGTTGTAGACGCCCTTGTCGTAGCTATCGACGGTCTTGCCGTATCCGACCGAAAAGCCGACCATGTTCTGAAGTTCGATCGCGACATGCTCGACCATGTGGCCGGCATAAGTGCCGTTGCGCACCCGCTGCAGGAAACCTCCTGCCTCACCGACCGAGCAGCGGTGCTCGTATATGGCGGGCAGGAGCGTTTCCAGTTTGTCGGCTATTCCCGGGACCTTGTCGCTCGGCCGGTTTTCCAGATCCTCGATATCGAGCCGCATGTAGATCGCTTGGTAGCGGCTGTAGTAGTTGGGTCCGCGCAGGGCACGGTGTTCAAGTATACGCAATTCTCGGCTCCAGGCTTTCTGCCCCGAGCTCTTCAGGCCCGAGGACACGCCGGTCGCTCAGGCTGTATCCATACCCGTCCACCAGCGCGTGCATCTTGACGTCATGGACGGTGACGGCTTCGCCATCGTCAAGCTCAAAGACATTTGATCGGGTGATCCCCGAACTGTCTACAAGGATGACGTGACCAGGCCCAAAGGCAAGTATTTTATTCTCTTTGAAGAGAACCGCGGCGTCTTCTCCGATTCCCACCCCCAGCAATTCGGGGTTGGTGGCGCCGACTTCCATGAGCCGCGAAAAACGCCCGCGCTCGAGAAAATGGGTGTCGATGATCACGCCATCGACAAGCCCGAAGCCCGCCGCCATCTTGACCGCGCCCTTGCGCAGGCTGTCGTCCGCGCTGCCGCCGTAGATCATGGTGGAGGACTGGCAGGCCGCGCCCGCGCTGGTTCCAGCCACGACCGCACCTTCGGAGTGCCGCGTGCGGATCGCCTCCAGCACCGGAGAGCCGCCGAGGATGTTGGTCAGCCTCATCTGGTCGCCGCCCGAGATGAAGATGACATCCGCACGTCGAATCATCGACGCGAAGGTCTCGTCCCTGGCGTCCTTCCGCTCGCGGATGCGAATGTCGAGAACCTCTGCCGCACCGAGGGTCGAGAACACCGCCTCGTAGCCCTCGAACACTTCCTTCGGTATCGCGCTGGCGGTTGTGATCACTGCCACCACCGGCTCTTCGCGCTTCGACAATCCGAGGACGCGCGAGAGGATTGTTGCTTCCTGCCGGTCCTCTGCGCCGCCGATTGCGACCAAGGGCCCGTGTCGGGGCGCTTTTGCTTGCATATTCATCCGTTAACCCATGATCCGGTCATCGTGTCTACTGT